>CAMZMA010000246.1 GCA_947311815.1 uncultured Flavobacteriaceae bacterium | reverse complement strand
TAAAAAAGAATAATATTCTTCAATCTCTGGATACAATAAAATAGCAAATTGGTTGTAGGCAACAAAGCCTTTTTCAATATCAGAAAGACCATAAGAGCCATTGTTTCCTAAAGTTGCCTTTTTTACCTCCCAAATAAAAGAAGTTACTTTATATTTATCAGGACTCTCTCCGCAAGGGTTGCAAGAAACTACGTTTAAAAGTAAAAAGAAAACGTAGAAATAAGCAAAAAAAGTAATTTTCTTTTTCATAAAAAATTAATATGATTGAGCTGTAAAGATAACATGAATAAAAGTTGTTATTACCCGTTATTACCCATCGAAAACTGTCAACCAAAAACTGTCAACCAAAAACCAACAATCAGTCTCTCCCACCTAAAATTTGCAATCCCCAGTACAATAACATTGCCAACGAACCTAATGCTGCAACTAAATATGTTCTTGCTGCCCATTTAAGTGCGTCTTTAGAACCTTCAAATTCTTGTGGAGTTACCACGTTTTCTGCTCGTAACCACGCCAACGCTCTGTTACTTGCATCATATTCTACAGGTAGTGTAATAAAGCTAAACAATGTTGCCATCGCCATTAATACCAAACCGCCAACGGCAATTAGAAAGCCAATTCCTGAGTTTCCAGAAGCAGCGCCTAAAATCAATCCGCCAATAACCATCCATTGAGAAAAACGAGACGAAATATTTACAACAGGTACTAATTTAGAGCGCATTCCTAACCATTGATATGCTTTTGCGTGTTGTACTGCGTGACCAACCTCATGAGCAGCAACTGCCGCCGAAGCCGCATTGCGTTGGTTGTAAACGGCTTCACTTAAATTTACGGTTTTATTTTGCGGATTGTAATGATCCGTTAATCTACCAGGAGTAGAAATTACTTGAACATCTGTAATACCGTGATCGTGTAGCATTTTTTTTGCAATTTCTGCACCACTCATACCGTTTTGCAGATGAACTTGCGAGTATTTTTTAAACTTTCTTTTTAACGTATTACTTACTAACCAACTGATTAGTGAAATAATTCCTATAATAATATAAAATCCGAACATAATATTTTTTTGTTTTAAATTGTAATTCAATAATTCTTGATAAATTTACAACATAAATGATTCCAAAAACAACAAAAGCGTCAAAATGTCAAAAAAACCCGCTATTTTATTGATTTACACAGGTGGTACCATCGGAATGGTCAAAGATTATAAAACCAATGCCTTAAAAGCGTTTGATTTTAGTCAGATCTTAAAAAAAATACCTGAGTTGAAACAATTGCATTGTAAAATAACCACCATTTCTTTTGATGAACCGATAGATTCATCAAACATGAATACACAATATTATATACAGATTGCCGAAATTTTAGAAGAAAACTACCAACAATTTGATGGATTTGTCATTTTAACAGGGTCAGATACCATGTCTTATACATCATCTGCCATTAGTTTTATGTTAGAAAACTTGCAAAAACCCGTCATTTTTACAGGATCTCAGTTGCCTATTGGAGATTTACGTACCGATGCGAAAGAAAATTTAATTACATCTATAGAAATAGCATCCGCCAGAAAAAACGATGAACCTATAATAAAAGAAGTCTGTTTGTATTTTGAATATAAATTATACAGAGCCAACAGAACAACTAAAATAAATGCAGAACAATTTGAAGCATTTACGTCGTTAAATTATCCGTCTTTGGCAGAAAGTGGCGTGCATTTAACTTATCATCATCATTTATTACATCAACCAACAGAAAAAAGTAAAAACTTGATTGTTCGTAAAAAATTAGCGACCAATATTGTGGTATTAAAACTATTTCCTGGGATAACAAAAGAGGTAATTGCAAGTATTTTACTAATTCCGAAGTTAAAAGGAGTTATTTTAGAAACATACGGCGCAGGAAACGCCCCTACCGAAAAATGGTTTATCAATTTGATAAAAAACGCTATAAATAAAGGGATAGCAGTTGTAAACATTACACAATGTGTAGGTGGAAGTGTAATTTTAGGACATTATGAAACAAGTACGCAGTTAAAAAAAATAGGTATTGTAGATGGAAAAGATTTAACAACAGAGTCTGCCGTTGCCAAATTAATGTATCTATTAGGAGAAAAATTATCTGAAGATAAATTTAAAAGGTTCTTTGAGAGCTCTTTACGTGGAGAGTTGACTAAAACTGAAAGGTGAGAATAATGGAGTAAAAACACTGCTTTTGTTGTATTATTCTAATAAAAGTTTTTAAAAAAACAGAAAAAATCATAAAAACACGATATTTTTTTTTAAAAACCCAACATTTTTTTGTTACTTGGCACTCTCAATAAAGCAAGTAAAATTACTTAGGTTGTAAATTAATATTTTACACAAAACTTAATAATTTTTTGTTTCATTGAAAATAAAATATATATCTTTAACCCGTTAACTATTAAAAATTAATTTATAACAAAGATGAAAAAAGTAGTAAATATCCTAACAGTAACTGGATTTATGTTTTTTGGAGCAATTCAATCAACTTTTGCAGCCGAGGCTGAAGTAGCAGAAAAAACATTTCACCAAATTTTAAAGAAAAGCTTTATAGAAGGTGGTCCTGGATTTATGGGAATTGTATTAATAACCTTAATATTAGGTTTAGCAATTGCTATAGAAAGAATTATTTATTTAAACATGGCAACTACCAATACCAAAAAATTAGTTTCTGGTGTACAAGACGCTTTAGAATCTGGAGGTGTAGAAGCAGCCAAAGAATTATGTAGAAATACAAAAGGACCTGTTGCCTCTATTTTTTACCAAGGTTTAAAAAGAGTTGGAGACGGCGAAGGCTTAGAAGCTGCCGAAAAAGCAGTTGTTGGGTACGGAGGTGTACAAATGGGGTTATTAGAGAAAAATGTTTCTTGGGTATCTTTATTTATCGCTTTAGCGCCAATGCTTGGGTTTATGGGTACTGTAATTGGTATGATTGGAGCCTTTGATGATATTGCTGTAGCAAACGATATTTCTCCTGCGGTAGTAGCAGTAGGTATTAAAGTAGCACTTTTAACAACCGTATTTGGTTTAGTAGTAGCTATTATATTACAAATTTTTTATAATTACATTATCTCTAAAGTAGATAGTATTGTAAATAATATGGAAGACGCTTCTATATCTTTAATGGACCTTTTGGTTAAACACACAAAATAATTTAAATTATGAACTTAAATAAAATAGCAAAAATACTTGCTGTAGTTATTTCTGTAGTTGGCGTTGGTCTTTTAATGAGAATTTTTATTGAAGGAAGCGAAAACGTAGAAAATAATGCAGATATACAGGCAAGTGTTGTAGATCCTTTAATATCCTTTTCTCTTTGGATTTTCTATCTTACCGTTGGTGTAACTTTAGTACTATCTATATGGGCTTTGGTTAAAAACCCAGCAGCATTAAAGAAAACCTTAATGGGGTTAGCCGCTTTAGGTGTAATTCTAGTAATTTCTCACTTTGTGTTATCTGATAACAGTCAAGATGTTTTAGATGCAGCAGGTAACATATTAGAAGGAGGAGAAGCAGGAAGTACAACCAGTAAATGGGTAAGTACAGGTATTTGGTACAGTATGATTCTAGGAGTTATTGGAGGAGGACTTTTTGTATTTGATTTAGTAAAAGGAATTATAAAATCTTAAATCATGGCAAGAAGAGGAAACCCAGAAATTAATGCAGGTTCAATGGCAGATATTGCCTTCTTGTTATTAATCTTTTTCTTAGTAACCACTACCATGAATGTAGACTCAGGTATTTCTAAAAAATTATCAGAAAAACCACCAAAAGACTACGTTCCGCCAATTATTAAAAAGAAAAATATCTTTGAAGTAAACATTAATAGAAATAATGAGCTTTTAGTTGAAGGCGAAAGAATGGAAGTTAAAGACTTGAAAGATGCTGCTGTTAAATTTATTGACAACGGTGGTGGCGAAGGTAAGGTAGATGGAGGTGTAGCAACAGGCCCATGTACATATTGTAAAGGTGAAAAGAGCGAAAGTTCTTCAGATCACCCAAACAAAGCAATTATTTCTGTACAAAGTGATAGAGGTACAGAATACGGAGTGTACATTCAGGTTCAAAATGAGCTATTAAAAGCCTATAGAGAACTTAGAAATAGGTTATGTAAAGAACGCTACGGCATTACATTTACAGAATTAGAAAAGAACTATAAAGACAATAAGAGTGATGAAGCATTAAAGAAAAAAGTAGAAGATATCAAAAAAGCATATCCTCAAATTATTTCTGATGCTGAACCTACCTCTTAATTAATTTTTAAAATTTAACAACAATGTCTAAATTTAAAAAACAGAAAAAAGAAATGCCTGCAATGAACACCGCTTCATTACCAGACATTGTATTTATGCTATTGTTTTTCTTTATGGTAACTACTACGATGAGAGAAACTACTTTACAGATAGATGCACCTAGACTGCCAACCGCAACAGAAATTAAAAAACTGGAGCATAAAAGTTTAGTAACTACTATCTATGTAGGAAAAGCAAAAGATAAGAAATACGGAGGAAGTTATAATAGAATTCAATTGAATGATAAAATAGCAACTTCTGATGATGTGCCTGCTTTTATTATTAATGCTAGAACAAAAGTGTCAGAAGCAGAAGTGCCTTTTATGACTACTTCGCTAAAAGCAGATAAAGAAGCAAATGTGGGTACTATTATGGATATTCGTATGAAACTTAGAGACGTTAATGCTTTAAAATTGAGTTACTCAGTTAATAAAGGAGCTAATTAATAGAAACTAATTATTAAAAAAAGGGTAATTCTTTTAAAGAATTACCCTTTTTTTATGGATTTTTGTATCTTTATCATTCATATCTGATTAAAGAAGAAAGACCGTTTCACTGTTAGATTCAAGATAAAAGACTTGACTGTAACTAAACAATAAACAGCGTTGTGAAAAATGGGTTTTTATTAAAAATCAAGGTGTTTTATTTTAATCTGAAAACAATGTATCTTTAACTTTTTTATAATCTACATGAAATATAGCATCTATTTTCTATTTTTATTGATAAGTGCATCAATGTATTCGCAAAAAGACTCGTTGCAATTAGGAGATCGTTATGCCGAAGACCAAATTTATGCCGCTATTACTTTTAATCAATTTTATGATAAACCTGCGAATATAAAAGGTAGTGGTTTTTCTTACGGATTTTCTATCGGTTTTATGAAAGATTTTATCTTAAATAAAACAGGTTCTGTTGCCATTGCTTTAGGTACAGGTTATGGCTATGATTCTTTTAACCACGGTTATACCATTTCTAATGTTGGTGGTGATGCCATTTTTACTATTGATGGTACGTTACCTTCAAACAGAATGCTAGTACATAATATAGAGTTTCCTTTAGAGTTACGATGGCGAACATCTACCGCAACCGAATATAAATTTTGGAGAATTTATGCTGGTGTGAAAATAAATTATAACTTTTCTAATACTTTTCGATTTTATAACGGCACAACAACCGATAATTATAGAAATGTTTCTAGATTTAACAAATGGCAATACGGCTTAACACTATCTGTAGGTAGAGGTTTAGGGAATGTTCAAATGTTTTACGGATTAACACCAATGTTAGCAAACGCCACTTCTGGAACACCTGTAATTGCTACCAAAATATTAAAGTTTTCAATGATGTTTTATATTTTATAACAAACTCAAATTCTTACCCATTCTGATAACGAGGTTATTGTGTTAGTTTTTTTGATTTTTCTTAGGTCGGATTCAGGTTATAGGAAATAAAACACCAAAAACTGGCATGCTATTCCTAAGAAAAAACCCAGATAAACTTCTGTAGTTGTATGTGCTTTTAAATACAATCGAGCACTTGCTAAAACACCCGAAATTAGCACAATAAACACAATAATTGGCATTAATGATATGGTGTAATAAATACTTAAGGTTAAAAAGAATCCAAGCGCATTTCCTAAAGAAAGCAGGTGCAAACTGGTTTTTAATTTAAAGAAAAAGAATACGTAAACAACGCTAAGTCCGAAGGCAGTTGCGTAAAAAAGCCTTCCTAAATCAAAAACACTATTGTATTTAGAAAAAATGTTTCCCAAAAGATAAAACAATACAATCATAAAAATAATTGGTGCTTTTCTTTCTTGAATTGTTTCTGCTCTAAAAGAAGCGATACTTCCTAAATACTTTAATAGAATAAGAATAAATAACGGAATCACATAGGTTGCTGCAAAAACAAGCCCTAAAATAACAAGCTGTTGTTCTTTAGGAATTCTATGAGGAATAACTAAAAAATAGGTAAGCACTCCAATAATAGGAATTACAATTGGGTGTAGAATTACCGATATAAATTTGTGAAATTTCACCTACATTTCTTTACGTAATCTTGCTACAGGTATATCTAATTGTTCTCTGTATTTTGCCACTGTTCTTCGAGCAATAGGATAGCCTTTTTCTTTCAGTAATTTCGATAATTTTTCGTCTGTTAAAGGCTTTTTCTTATCTTCATCTTCAATAACAGTTTCTAAAATTTTCTTTATTTCTCTTGTAGAAACATCATCGCCATCGCTATTTTTCATAGATTCTGAGAAGAATACTTTAATCAATTTTGTGCCGTAAGGTGTCGATACGTATTTACTGTTGGCAACTCTAGAAACGGTAGAAATATCCATGTTAATTTGGTCGGCAATATCTTTTAAAATCATAGGTTTTAACTTACGCTCATCGCCTGTTAAAAAATAATCATGTTGATATTGCATAATTGCATTCATGGTAACCATTAAGGTTTGCTGACGTTGTTTTATCGCATCTATAAACCATTTGGCAGCGTCTAATTTTTGTTTGATAAAAGTAACGGCATCTTTTTGAGACTTACTTTTCTCTTTCGATTCTTGATACCCTTTTAGCATATTATTGTACTCTCTAGAAATATGTAATTCTGGTGCATTTCTAGAGTTAAGCGTAAGATCTAATTCACCATCAATAATTCTAATGGTAAAATCAGGAACAATTTGTTCGGCAATTTTATTATTTCCTGCGTAAGAACCACCTGGTTTCGGATTTAACTTAGAGATTTCTACGTTAACCTCTTTAAGTTCGTCTTCAGAAACATTGAATTTTTCTAAGAGTTTTTTGTAATGTTTTTTTGCAAAATGATCAAAAGCAGTTTCTAAAATTTTAATGGCTAATGCTCTTACTTTAGTTGTTTTTTTTGCTTTTAATTGAAGAATTAAACACTCTTTTAAATCTCTAGCACCAACTCCTGTTGGATCTAATTTTTGAACCACATTTGTAAGTACTTTTAAGACTTTTTCTTCGGTTGTAAATACATTTTGAGTAAAAGCCAAATCATCAACCAAATCAATAATAGCTCTTCTTATATAACCGCTATCATCAATACTTCCTACTAAAAACTCTGCAATGGCACGTTCTTCATCATCAACTCTAAACGTATTTAATTGATTTTTTAATGATTGATGAAATGTAGTACCCGCTGCATAAGGTATTTGTTTATCCTCATCATCAGCCGCATAATTGTTGGCTTGGGTTTTGTAGCTTGGATATTCATCATCGCTTAAATACTCATCAATATTTATATCTTCTGCATCTATTTTTTCTGTGCCTTCGTCTTCATATTCGTCGGCTAAAGTATCTTCAAATTTTTCTTCTTCTTCTTTACCTGTATCTAAAGCAGGATTTTCTTCAATTTCTTGTTTCAATCTTGCTTCAAAAGCTTGTGTTGGCAGTTGAATTAACTTCATCAACTGTATTTGTTGTGGAGATAATTTTTGAAGTAATTTATACTGTAAACTTTGTTTTAACATAGAATTGAAAGATACAAAAAGTATTTAATTTAAAATTCGGCATTTTGTGGTGTTCTAGGAAACGGAATAACATCTCTTATATTCCCCATTCCTGTGGTGAATTGCACCAATCGCTCAAAGCCTAAACCAAAGCCAGAATGTACTGCTGTTCCAAATTTACGGGTATCTAAGTACCACCATAATTCTTTTTCATCAATTCCTAAAGCGATCATTTTTTCTTGCAAAACATCTAAACGTTCTTCACGTTGAGAGCCTCCCACAATTTCTCCAATACCAGGAAAAAGCACATCCATGGCACGTACTGTTTTTCCGTCTTCATTCAAACGCATATAAAAAGCTTTGATAGTTGCAGGATAATCAAATAAAATAACAGGACATTTAAAGTGTTTTTCTACTAAAAAACGTTCGTGTTCAGATTGTAAATCTGCGCCCCATTCGTTAATAATGTATTGAAATTTTTTCTTTTTATTGGGTTTGCAGTTGCGTAAAATATCAATAGCTTCTGTGTAACTTACACGTTTAAAGTTGTTTTCTACTACAAATTGTAGTTTTTCTAGCAAACTCATATCGCTACGTTGTGCTTGTGGCTTGCTTTTTTCTTCTTGTGTTAAACGTTGGTCTAAAAAAGCTAGATCGTCTTTACAATGTTCTAACACGTATGAAATAACAGATTTTATAAAATCTTCAGATAAATCCATATTTGCATCTAAATCATTAAAAGCAACTTCGGGTTCTATCATCCAAAACTCTGCTAAATGGCGTGTTGTATTTGAGTTTTCTGCTCTAAAAGTAGGGCCAAATGTATAAACTTTTCCTAAAGCCATCGCATAAGTTTCGGCTTCTAATTGACCTGAAACGGTAAGGTTGGTTTCTTTTCCGAAGAAATCTTGCGTATAATCTACTTCTCCGTTTTCTGTTTGTGGAGCTTTGTTGGCTTCAAAATTTGTAACATGAAACATTTCTCCTGCTCCTTCTGCATCAGAACCTGTAATTATAGGTGTGTTAACGTAGTTAAATCCGTTTTCTTGAAAATATTTATGTACTGCAAAAGATAAGGTAGAACGCACTCGCATTACCGCACCAAACGTGTTGGTTCTAATACGTAAATGAGCATTTTCTCTTAAAAATTCAAAACTATGTTTTTTGGGTTGAATAGGGTATTCATCAGGATTAGAATCGCCCAAAATTTCTAAATCGGTTACTTTGATTTCTACCGATTGTCCTCTACCTAAACTTTCTGCTAAAACACCTTTTACGCTAACAGCAGCACCTGTGTTTATACGTTTTAATAGGGTTTCGTCTGTGTTTTCGAAATCGACTACACATTGTATGCTGTTAATGGTAGAACCATCATTTAAAGCAATAAATCGATTGCTTCTAAAGGTTCTTACCCATCCTTTAACGGCTACTTCTTGTTGATAGTTTTTTGATTGTAATAACTCTTTTACACTACGTCTCATTTTCTTACATATAAAAAGCCATCTTGTGGCAAATTGAAACGCAAAGATACTTTTTTAGTAGAAAATGGGCAATTTGAAATCAGCTTAAATTGATGTGATTTTAGAGAATATGGTTGGTATGTGCAAAATTTATCAAATGTGGTAAGCTATTTACATTGAATCTTTTATAAAGCGGAATAATTCTCTTTTCAATAGCGGATTGACTTACGTTTAATTGATGGGCAATTTCTTTAAAAGCAAAACCTTCGGCTGCTAATTGTAAGGCTTCTTTTTCTTTTCTAGAAATTACAAAATGACGAAATAATTTTTTACTCAAAGTTTCTTCAAATTCTGATGTATCTGGACCGTAAGCAGAAAATTGCATGATTTTGCCATATTTTAAAGATTTTGCAACTTGAAAAATTCCAATAACTTCTTCTACAATTCCATTTTTAGCTTTGAATACCCCGATTCTAGAAAATAGTGGAATAACGCTTCCGTTTTTATGAACTTTTTCAGTTTCCATAGTAAAACTGTATTTGCATAAATCTTCCGTTTTGGTACTTAAAAACTGTAATGCTTTTTCATTTAAATCATTTACAAAATCAATGTATCTTTTTGTAGTTAAATTTACAATGGTTGCTAATCCTATTTTATCATCTTCATACCCTAAAAGATCAAACCAACCGCTTGTAAAGAGCATTCTGTTTTCTTTAAAAGAATATACATACACTGCTTCTCCCCCAAAAAAAGGAAGTGTTTTTTTATAATACAGGTATTTTTTATCATTAACAACTACAGGTGAGTTACTTATCTTGCTTTTAGAATGATTTTTTTTAGAATACATATTAAATTGAACTGAGTAAAAACACAGTTTAGGGATTTATTTATTATGACTAATTTTGTCGAAAGATTACATGTCTTTTTTTAGATGTTTAATCCTTTTAAAACTCTAAATATAGTAAATAATTATTGTATTAAACAATGTTTTGTTAATCATTATTTACTAACTGGAGGGAATTTTGTTTAGAAAGAGTATTTGCTATGAAAAGGAAAAATGCTTATAAAATCGATTGAGCTTTAGGGGGCTCAATCGGTTTTTTTTATATGCTTTTTTCTTCTTTTGGTGGTATAATTTTTATAGTTGGTTCTTTAAATACTTCTTTATTAGAAATTTTACGTTCAAAAGAAAGTAAAAGAGATGGAAGTAAAAGAAGGTTAGAAACCATAGCAAATAACAAGGTGATAGAAACCAAACCGCCTAGTGCAATGGTACCCCCAAAATTAGAAACAGTAAAAACTAAAAAGCCAAAAAATAATACAATAGAGGTGTAAAACATACTTACACCTGTTTCTCTAAGTGCATTGTAAACAGATTTTCTGATTTTCCAATTATTTGCCTGTAACTCTTGCCTGTATTTTGCTAAAAAATGAATGGTATCATCAACAGATATACCAAAAGCAATACTAAATACTAAAATAGTTGATGGTTTTAACGGGATGCCAAAAAAGCCCATCAATCCTGCGGTTAATAATAAAGGTAAGATATTTGGCAATAAAGAAATTAAAATCATTTCTAAAGACCGAAACATCCACGCCATAAAAAGCGCAATCAATAAAATGGCTAACGATAATGAAATGACTAAGTTTTTAATCAAATAATTGGTTCCTTTTATAAAAACCAACGCTTTTCCTGTGATAGAAACAGTGTATTTATCAGCAGGAAATTCTTTTAGCACCACTTCATTCAATCGTTTTTGAATAATATCCATTTGTTCTGTGCCTACATCTTTCATAAATGTAGTAATTCTTGCGTATCTACCTGTTTCATCTACATAACTTTTTAACATATCTGTATTGTTAGATGAGTTTTTGGTATAGGCAAAAATATGACTCTTTTCTTGTCCTGTTGGGAGTTGATAATATTTTGGATTTCCTTTGTAAAAGGCTTGTTTTGTATACTTTACAAGATTTACAACCGAAACGGGTTTCGATAATTCTGGAAAAGAAGCAATGGCTTCATTTATTTTATCCATCCTTTTTAAGGTAGATAATTTCATCACTCCTTTTTCTTTTTTGGTATCAATCAAAATTTCTAAGGGCATAATACCGCCAAATTCATTTTCAAAAAACTTGATATCTTTATAAAATTGCTTGCTTTTGGGCATATCTTCAATCAAACTCCCCGATACTTTTATTTGATAAATGCCAATAATTCCGAAAATAATAACCAAAACAGTCGAAATATACACCGTAATTCTTTTATTTCTAACCACGTTTTCCATCCAAGAAACTACATTGTCAATCCATTTTTTTTCTAAATGATTCAAATGTTTTTTCTTTGGCAATGGCATAAAACTGTACATAACAGGAATAATTAACAATGCCAGAATAAAAATACTGATGATGTTTATGGAAGCTAAAATTCCGAATTCTCGTAACAATTGACTTTTTACAAAAATAAAAGTTGCAAAACCAGAAGCCGTGGTAATGTTTGTCATTAATGTGGCATTACCTACCTTTGCAATAACACGTTGTAATGCTTTGGCTTGATTTTGATGTTTCTTAACTTCTTGCTGATATTTATTAATTAAAAAGATGGCATTTGGCACACCAATAACAATAATTAAAGGAGGTATTAGAGCGGTTAAAACAGTAATTTCGTATCCTAACAATCCGATAAAACCAAATGCCCAAACTACACCAATAATCACCACAAAAAGTGTGATAAAAGTAGCTCTGTAAGAACGGAAAAAGAAGAAGAAAATAAGCGCCGTAACAAACAATGCACCGAGTACAAAAGTACCAATTTCATCTTGTATATTTTGTGAGTTGATGGTTCTTATGTAAGGCATTCCAGAAATACGAACATCTAAATGGTTTTCTTTTTCAAATTTTTCTATCGCAGGAATCAAGTATTTGTTTACAAACTCTCGTCTTTTAGGACTGTTTACAATAGATTTATTAATGTAAATGGCAGTTTGTACAGTACCTGTTTCTTTATTAAAAAGAAGATTGTCGTAAAAAGGAAGGTTTTCAAATAATTGCTTTTTAATACCTGCTATTTCTTTGCTTGTAGTCGGTTTTTCTTTAAAAAGTGGTTCTAAAACAAATTTTCTGTGCTTGCTGTCTTTTTTAAGTTGTTTTACATCTGCAATAGAAATGGTGAAATCTACATTTTCTACGGTATTAAAAGATTTTGCTAAGTCGTTCCAAGCATTAAATTTTTTGGGTGTAAATAGTGTTGAGTCTTTTACTCCAAGAAGTACTAAAGTCCCTTCTTCGCCAAAAATTTTTAAAAATTGATTGTATTCTACATTTGCTTCATGGTCTTCTGGTAGTAAATTAGCTTCGGTATATGAAAATTTCATATACTGCATTTGCATTGCTAAAAAAACGGTTGCACCTGCTATTGCAAGCAATACCAAGTATCTATTTCTAAGGATAACTCCCGCAACTTTAGTCCAAAAATTCATAGGTATAAAATTTAAGCAAAGGTACTTAATTGAAATAAAAAAAGAGTGTTAAAAAACACTCTTTCATATATCTATCTAAGCGGATTAAACCGTCATAATTTCTGTTTCTTTTACCGAAAGTCTATCATCAATATCTTTCACAAAAAAATCGGTTAATTTTTGAACTTCTGCTTCAATATTTTTTTTCATATCATCAGAAACATCGGTTTTTTTAATATCGTTATTAGCATCTTTACGAGCATTTCTAATCCCGATTTTTGCATGTTCTGCTTCTGCTTTTGCTTGCTTTACTAAATCTCTTCGACGTTCTTCGGTAAGTGGCGGAACACTAATAATAATGTTTTCTCCATTATTCATTGGGTTAAAACCAAGATTGGCAATCATAATTGCTTTTTCTATTTCTTGTAACATACTTTTTTCCCAAGGTTGAATGCTTATGGTTCTTGCATCAGGTGTGTTTACATTTGCTACTTGACTAAGGGGTGTTGCAGATCCGTAATAATCTACCGTTACATTTGCCAACATTGCTGGTGTTGCTTTACCTGCTCTAATGGTACGTAATTCTTTTACCAAATGCTCAATAGCATTTTGCATTGCTTCTTTGGCGGTGTCTAAGATAAATTCTAATTCTTCGTTCATCGTCTTATAATTTTAGTGAGATTATTTCTCTCTTTTGTAATCTAATTGTCAACAATCGTTCCAATTTTTTCTCCAGAAATTAATTTCAAAAGATTTCCGTTGGTATTCATATCAAAAACAATAATAGGTAATTTATTTTCTTGACTTAATGTAAACGCTGTTGTATCCATTACTTTTAAACCTTTTCTTAACACATCTTTAAAAGTAATACTGTCAAATTTTGTAGCGTCTTTATTTTTTTCAGGATCAGATGAATAAATTCCGTCAACACGAGTTCCTTTTAAAATTACATCGGCTTCAATTTCTATAGCGCGTAAAACAGCGGCAGAATCGGTGGTGAAATAAGGGTTTCCTGTACCTCCTCCAAAAATAACCACACGTCCTTTGTCTAAATGACGCATTGCTTTTCTACGGATAAAAGGTTCGGCTACTTCGTTAATTTTAATCGCTGTTTGCAAACGTGTTGGTACACCTTCGTTTTCTAAGGCACTTTGTAATGCGAGTCCGTTAATTACGGTAGCAAGCATACCCATATGATCGCCTTGTACCCTATCCATACCGTTACTTGCGCCTGCAACACCTCTAAAAATATTGCCCCCGCCAATTACAATGGCAACTTCGATACCTTTATTTATTACTTGTTTAATTTCTTGTGCGTATTCTGATAAGCGTTTTGGATCTATTCCGTATTGTTTTTCGCCCATTAAGGCTTCTCCGCTTAATTTTAAAAGTATTCTTTTGTATTGCATGGTGTTGTTAAAGTTTAGCAAATATAATCATTTGGTTTTAGCTTTTAAAAAAATTGTAAAACAAAAAAACCACTCAAATTGAGTGGTTTTTTTATAAATTTAAAGTAGTTCATTATCCTAAAGAAACTCTTTTAAAATCGATTACAGCAACATCGCCATATGTTTTTATATAGTCTGCTACGGTTTTCTTTTCATCTTTAATAAAGTTTTGGTCTAATAAACATTGTTCTTGATCTAAGGTTGTGTTATCAGAAATAAAACGCTCCATTTTACCAGGTAAAATTCTATCCCAAATTTGCTCAGGCTTCCCTTCTGCTTTTAGTTGAGCTTTTGCATCTTCTTCTGCTTTAGCAATTACTTCATCCGTTAATTGAGACATAGAAATGTATTGAGGTACATTTTTTAAGGTTTTCCCTAATCTACCTAACTCAATATTATCTTTTTCAATCACAGCAATTCTTGCTTCAGTTTCTGACGCTACATACGCAGGATCAAAATCTTTGTAAGATAATGAAGTTGCTCCCATAGAAGCAGCTTGCATTGCAATGTCTTTGGTAAGTACATCTGCTTTGTCTATTACTTTATCTAAGCCAACTAAAGCAGCAATTCTACCAATGTGAGTATAAGAACCTACATAAGCAGCTTTTACTTTTTCGAAAGCAGTAATGTCTAATTTTTCACCAATAACACCTGTTTGTTCAATTAACTTTTCTGCAACTGTCATTCCTCCAAAATCAGCGTTTAAAAACTCTTCTTTGGTGTCACAGTTTAATGCGATTTCTGCAAATTGACTTCCTAATGCTTTAAATGAATCGTTTTTACCAACAAAGTCAGTTTCACAAGCTAAAACAATAGCAACACCTTCGGTATTGGTATCATTAATTTTTGTTACAGCAACCCCTTCATTAGACTCTCTGTCTGCTCTTTTGGCTGCTATTTTTTGACCTTTTTTACGTAAAATATCTATTGCTTTTTCAAAATTTCCTTCAGCTTCTACTAATGCATTTTTACAATCCATCATACCAGCTCCGGTAGTTTCTCTTAATTTTTTTACGTCTGCGGCGGCTATTTTAACCATTTTTATTATTTTTTTGTTGATGTTATTCACCAACGATGATACAATTTAATTATTTTGTTTCTTCTTTAGTTGCTTCTTCTTTTTTAGGAGCTTCAACTTTTGCTTCTTTTTCTGCTTTTGCTTTTTCTTTACCAGCTTTTCTTTCTGATAAACCTTCGGCAATACCATCAATAACAAAGCTTAATACTTTTTCTACTGATTTAGAAGCATCGTCATTTGCAGGAATTACATAATCTACAGGTCTTGGGTCTGAGTTTGTATCTACCATTGCAAAAATTGGGATGTTTAATTTTTGAGCTTCTGCAATTGCAATGTGCTCTTTTTTAACATCAATTACAAAAACGGCAGCTGGTAAACGAGTCATATCAGAAATTGAACCTAAATTCTTTTCTAATTTTTCACGTTGTCTGTTAATTTGTAATTTTTCTCTTTTTGATAATGCATCAAAAGAACCATCTTGTTTCATTCTATCAATTAAAGCCATTTTTTTAACCGCTTTTCTAATAGTAATAAAGTTGGTTAGCATTCCCCCAGGCCATCTTTCTGTAATGTAAGGCATGTTTACCGATGCTGCTTTTTCTGCTACAATATCTTTTGCTTGTTTTTTAGTTGCAACAAATAAGATTTTACGTCCTGAACTTGCAATTTTGTTTAAAGCTTTAGCAGCTTCTTCAATTTTTGCAGCCGTTTTGTATAAATCTATAATATGTACTCCATTACGCTCTGTATATACATACGGAGCCATGTTAGGATTCCATTTTCTTGTTAAGTGACCAAAGTGTACGCCACTGTCTAATAAATCTTTAATATCTATGTTTGCCATAATTATGGGTGTTTACGTTCTGTTTTCTCAATGATTAAGTAGTCTGTATGAGTCTTAACCATTTAGATGCTAAACTGTTTTTAATTTTTTTAATGTTGTTAAGAACAGTATCAATAAACGGATTAACGTTTAGAGAACTGGAATTTCTTACGTGCTTTCTTTTGACCAAATTTCTTACGTTCTACCATTCTTGGATCACGTGTTAATAAACCTTCTGGTTTTAAGATTGCTCTATATTCTGGGTTAATAGCTACTAAAGCTCTGGTTATAGCCAAACGAATTGCTTCTGCTTGACCTGTAACGCCACCACCAAAAACATTTACTTTAATATCATACGTTTCTAAATTGTCTGTTAACAATAAAGGTTGTCTTACTTTATATTGTAAAGTTGCAGTAGTTAAGTAGTTGTTTAACTCTTTTTTGTTTACAGTAATGTTTCCTTTACCTTCTTTAAGATAAATACGAGCCACGGCTGTTTTTCTTCTACCTATTTTGTGTACTATTTCCATTATTTAAGATCGTTAAGGTTTATAGATTTAGGGTTTTGAGCTGTTTGTTGGTGCTCTGTACCTGCATAAACGTATAGATTTCTATACAATGCGCTACCTAATTTGTTTTTTGGTAACATTCCTTTTACTGCTTTTTCGATTAATCTTGTAGGATCTTTCTCAAACATTTCTGTTGCAGTTAATGATCTTTGTCCTCCTGGATATCCTGTGTGACGGATGTAAGACTTGTCAGTCCATTTTTTACCAGTTAAATTAATTTTTCCTGCATTGATAACAACAACGTTGTCACCACAATCTACGTGAGGCGTGTAGTTTGTTTTGTGTTTTCCTCTAATTAGCTTCGCTACATTAGAAGCAAGACGACCCAATGTCTGTCCGTCCGCATCAACCAACAACCACTTTTTGTTTACGGTGTTTTTGTTAGCCGATACTGTTTTGTAACTTAATGTGTTCATTACACTTTTAGTTTTTGTCTATTAATAAATAATTTTTGTCCTTAAAAAAGGACTGCAAAAATACAATTAATTATTTGATTGACAATATGCTTGCTAAATAAATTTACGTCCTAAAAATGTTAACCCGCATTATTAACACTGTGAATAATGCGGGTTAATTCTATTTTCACTTACCTCTCCTCTTTTTAGATAAAAATCAAAATAGATTTCTCTAGCTTTTTGCTCAGGAATATTATTTATAAAATACCTAATATTGATTCCTAATCCGGTACTCTCTATTTTAGAGTAACACTGTTGTCCTTTATGCCAGCTTTGGGCTTGGTAAGAAAAATTTATAAATGCTGATGTTTTTCTTTTTAAGATAAATATGAGGCGTTTTACCGCTTTTTCTGCTCGTGAAACTCTTTTTTTAACACAGAATAAACAAAAAACCTTGTTAATCATACGATTAACAAGGGTTTTCTGTACTCAAGGTGGGAATCGAACCCACACTCCCGAAAGAACTGGATTTTGAATCCAGCGCGTCTACCAATTCCGCCACTTGAGCTTCTTCGTAGAAGATATTGGCAAATTTACTAAATAAATTTAGTTTTCATCAAAAATAAACTTCAAACTCCTTAAATAATTCTATTTTTGCAACCAACAACAATATAAACAACTAAAACACAACTCAATGCCTTCAAGTAACTTACCACCAAAACTTTTTGGATGCTCACAAAGCATGGAATTAGCCAAAAACATTGCCAAAAACTACGGATTAGAACTAGGAAAAGTACAAACAACACATTTTAGCGACGGAGAATTTCAACCCGCTTTCGAAGAATCAGTAAGAGGAAGACGCGTTTTTATCATCGGTTCTACATTTCCAAGTGCCGATAATTTAATGGAGGTTTTATTAATGTTAGATGCCGCTAAAAGAGCATCAGCAAGACATATTACCGCAGTTATCCCTTATTTTGGTTGGGCGCGTCAAGACAGAAAAGACAAACCAAGAGTAGCTATTGGCGCAAAATTAGTCGCTAATTTATTACAAGCAGCAGGCGCAACTCGTATTATGACAATGGATTTACACGCAGATCAAATTCAAGGGTTTTTCGAAAAACCTGTAGATCATTTATATGCTTCCACCATCTTTTTACCTTACGTAAAATCATTACAACTAGAAAATTTAACAGTAGCATCACCAGATATGGGCGGATCTAAAAGAGCTTATGCATATTCTAAATATTTAGAATCAGACGTGGTTATTTGCTACAAACAGCGTAAAAAAGCCAATATTATTTCTCATATGGAATTGATTGGAGATGTAAACGGTAAACATGTTATTTTGGTTGATGATATGATAGATACTGGCGGAACACTAGCACATGCTGCAGATTTAATGATGGAAAGAGGCGCTTTAAGTGTACGTGCAGTGTGTACACATCCTGTGCTTTCTGGTAACGCTTATGAAAAGATAGAAAACTCTAGTTTAACAGAATTAATAGTTTCTGATACTATTCCGTTAAAAAAGGTTACTTCTAAAATAAAAGTTGTAACTTGCGCGCCCTTATTCGCTGATGTGATGCACAAAGTTCATGACAATACATCGATTAGCGGACAATTTTTAATGTAAATAAATATAAACAAAAAACAAGTAATGAAATCAATTACAATCAACGGATCTCAAAGAGAAAGCGTAGGTAAAGTAGCAACTAAAGCCTTACGTAATGCTGGTCAGGTTCCTTGCGTTATGTACGGAGGAGACAAACCAGTGCACTTTTCTGCACCAGAATTAGCTTTTAGCAAGCTAGTATATACTCCAAACGTATATACTGCAACGATTGAGTTAGACGGAGCAAAATATGCAGCCATTTTACAAGACATTCAATTTCACCCAGTAACAGATAAAATTTTACATGTAGATTTTTATCAATTATTTGATGATAAAGAAGTAACCATGAGTATTCCTGTAGTGTTAGTAGGAAGTGCTCCTGGAGTATTAAATGGAGGTTCTTTACGTTTTCCTAAACGTAAATTAAGAGTAAAAGCATTACCAGGTGATTTGCCAGATTTTTTAAATGCAGATATTTCTAAATTAAAAATAGGAAGCAAATTATATGTTACCGAAATAGATGCAGGAAACTGTACGTTATTACACCCAGACAATACGGTAGTTGTTCAAGTTAGAACTTCTCGTAATGCTACTGAGGATGAAGAAACTACTGAAGAAGCTACAGAAGGAGCAGAAACAGCAGAAGCTACACCAGCAGCAGAATAGTTTTTACAAAAACATAATTTTAAAAAGCGTTACTTTTGTAGCGCTTTTTTTATTTTTAACCTGAGTTCAATATAAGAATCGAAGTAAAAACTCAATAAATACGTGAGATGTGAGCTACAATTTTTTAGAGAAACGAGTTCCTTTAAAAAATTGTTTTCTAATTTTTTCTTAAGTCGAACTCAGGTTTTTAGTATTTTAGCGATATGAATTTTCGTAATTTCTTTCTTACATTATTCGGAAAAAAAACCGCTCAAAAAGAAGACACCATGAAGAAATTTTTAATCATCGGATTAGGAAATATAGGTGATAAATACACCAACACACGCCACAATATCGGGTTTAAAATAATAGATGCACTAGCAAAAGAATACAAAACTACTTTTGAAACTGAAAAACTGGGCGATATTGCTAAATTTAGGCATAAAGGACGAACATTTGTTTTACTAAAACCATCTACTTATATGAATTTAAGCGGAAAAGCAGTAAAATATTGGATGCAAAAAGAAAAAATATCCATAGAAAACATCTTAGTTATTACAGATGATATCAATATAGATTTTGGCACTATTAGAATAAAAGCCAAAGGAAGTGATGGCGGACACAACGGGCTAAAAGACATTCAAGAAAAATTAAACACCAATAAATACCCTCGTTTTAGATTTGGTGTAGGTGCAAATTACTCAAAAGGACGACAAGTAGATTTTGTTTTAAGCGATTGGAACAAAGAAGAAGAAAGTATGCTTATTGAACGAATTCCTGTAGCTATAAATGCCATTATTTCTTTTGGTACGGCAGGTTTAAACAATACGATGAATGCCTTTAATGGGAAGTAATATTTTTGAAAAAGCAGAAAAAACTTATAAAAAACTCCTATTATCACTCGCAAACCATTCTGCAAAAGAAGAATCTGTTTCTTGTAATTTTAATGAAAATAATTGAATTTTTTTAGGCAAACGAAGCTGAATTTTTTTAGCAAAATCGATAATCATCATTTCGCTAGTTGGCTGATAATCCACCAAAATAACATGATGCCCTCTGTCCGATAATTCTTTTGCCAATTCTACATGAGGTGTATTTTTATTAAAAACAGTTGCATGATCAAAAACATCTACAATTTCTTCTTTTACAATCTTTTTTAGATCAGAAAAATCGATAACCATTCCGAATTTTACATGAGAAGCATCGGTAATTGGCTGCCCAATAACGGTAACCGAAAGTTTATAACTGTGTCCGTGTACATTTCTGCATTTTCCGTCATAACCGTATAATGCATGACCTGTTTCGAAATTAAATTGTTTGGTAATTCTAATATTACTCATGTTTTTTAAATTTTTGTAAGGCATTTTTTGTAAAATCTGACAACACTAATTTGCCCGAAATGGTCGCTCTTTCAGTTAAAAGAGTATCCCAGTTTTCGGTGTTTTTCCACAAGGTTTTTTTCATTTGAAGCAACGCTTCAGGATGGTAAGAAGCTAGTTTATTTGCTAAAAAATTAACTTCTGAGTCGAGTTCTTTTATCGTTTCAAACACTTTAGCGTACAAACCTTTTTCTTTTGCCCAATAAGCGTTTTTCCATTCGGTTGCCGCTAAAGTTAATTCTGCTAAACCAGCAACACCCATTTTACGTTCTACCGCAGGAGCTATGACAAAAGGACCAATACCAATGGTTAATTCAGATAATTTTATGGCTGCATTATCCGTTGCTAAAACATAATCGCACGCAGCAGCTAAACCAACACCTCCGCCTACAGCTTTTCCTTGAATTCGCCCAATAATTAGTTTTTTACAAGTTCGCATTGCATTGATAACATTAGCAAAACCACTAAAAAATTGTTTTCCTTGTTCTAGATTAGAAATCGCCAGTAATTCATCAAAAGAAGCACCTGCACAAAAAGCGCGGTCGCCTTCAGATTTTAATACAATAACAGCTACGTCATTATTATTAGATAAGGCTTGTAATTCTTTGGTAAGTCGGTCTAACAATTCACTCGGAAAAGAGTTGCTTGCAGGATGCCCAAATTCTACCGTAGCTATCTTGTTATTAATGTTTGTGTATAAACTTCCGTTGAGCCTGTTTGTGGTCATAAAAAATGATTTTTTCAAAGTTACTCTTTTTGAGCAAGGGGTAAAAATTTTCGTCTAAATTTTAGCACAAGTGGCAATCCACGAGCGATAATCCAAAGCGTAAAAGTAATCCAAATGGCGTGTAACTTGTAATCATAACGATCTAAAATTAAGAGAGTAGGTACAAAAACCAATCCTGTTGAAAAGATGAGGAGGTTTCGTAAATATTTCATTTCTCCCATACCTTTAAACATTCCGTCAAAAATAAATGTAATAGCACAAAGAGGTTGCATTGCTAAAACAATCCAAAAAACAACATAAAATTGATGTAAAACCTCGGGTTCTTTAGTAAAAACTCTTCCTATCGAATTGTAAAAAACAAACCCGACAAGTGCCAAAACACTACCTGTTACCAAACCATAAATGGTGAGTTTTTTACTCAGTAAAATTAATTTTTTATAGTGTTTAGCACCTAACAACTTCCCTGAAAGAATATTTCCTGCGCTTGAGTACCCATCAATCATAAATGCGCCTAAAAACCAAATATTTAAACCAATAGTATAGGCAGCAATATATTCGTTTCCGTAGGCAGTTGCATAGGATGTACCAAAATAAAGCGCAATATTTAAAGCAATTGTTCTGATAAAAAGATTGAGAATCATCATACTTAATCTTTTAATTTCTGGATGAAAAGGCAGCACTATTTTTAAAGAAATAGACGTTTTTTTCATCAATAAAACAACGGAAATAATTGCCATAGTAATTTGCGCAGCAACACTTGCATACGCAGCTCCTTTTATGTGCATTGGCGGTATAAACCCTTCTATTCCATAAACAAAAACAATATCTAAAACAATGTTTACAATTGCGCCTGTTATAGCAATAATCATTGGGTAAAACGTATTTTGCAACCCTCTAAAAGTACCGAAAATAGCAAAAACAAAAAGCGAAAACGGAAAACCAAAAATTCTAATTTTATAATACGATACGCTGTAGTTTAAAATAAGGTCTGATGCATTGTAAAACCTAAAAATAGTATCGGCAAACGGATACGTAATTGCTAGTACCATTACACTTAGCACAACAATGATAAAAATGGCTTGTGCTGGTAATGTTTTTATTTCATCTAATTTATTGGCGCCTACATATTGAGAAACGATGGATGAAATGGCACTTCGTGTTTGTCCGAAAACCCACACCAACATAGAAATAAAAGCGCCTACAATACCAACCGCTGCTAAACTTTCGGTAGCATTTACATTCATGTTTCCAACAATTGCAGTATCTGTAATAGACAAAACAGGTTCTGCAATACCCGCAATTAAAGCAGGAATTGCAAGTTTATTTATGTTTTTAAAACTGAATTCTTGGGGCACTTTTTATGTTGTTTTTTTCTATAAAAGCACAAAGGTAGTAAGAATTTGTGTTAGGGGTTGAAATGGCATCCTTTTGTGAGGCACGAGAAAAAGATATAATGTAAGACCCGACCTCTGGTAACACCCAAAAAAAATGTATTTTTGTAGTTCATAAAATTTATGTAATTTACTCTTTCAAAAAAACTAAGGAATATGAAACATATTATCGTACCTATTGGATCTTCTGATAACGCACCAAACACTTTACAATACGCAATTAATTTAGCACAAGAAATAGATGCAACCGTTTTTGTTTTTAGAGCGTACAATATGTATGCAAAAGCGGGAACCATGGTAAATATGGATGGTTTTATGCAACGAGAAACAAAACTATATTTACGTTCTGTAATTGCAAATGTTGACACAAAAGAGGTAGATATTAAGTTGATATCGGCAAAAGGAAGCGTACTAGATAGTATACAAGCGGTTGATAAAGAATTAAGAATTGATTTAGTGGTTGTAGGCCCGAAAAGCAACTCGATAAAAGATGAAGTTTTTTTAGGAAATACTTCTGGAAGTATTGTAAAACAAACCGAAATACCTGTTTTAATTGTACCAAACGGGTATCAGTTTTCTCCGTTTAAAAAGGCGTTAATTGCTTTTAAATCGGGTGTGATTCATAAAAAAAATGTATTACAACCATTGCTTACTCTTTTAAATACTTTTAAAACTTCTGCCAATTTGTTATTGGTAAAAACACCTGGTTTTAAAGAAGAAGATCTTGTTTTAGACAAAGATTTACAAGAAATAAAAAACAAATTAACAACTACCGAAAATGCCACCACTTATCAAGGTGTTTTAGAGCATTTTCAATCTAATAACCCAGATTTATTATGTGTTTTTAGACGAAAAAGAGGTTTCTTTAAAAAATTATGGGCAAAAAATACGGTTTTAAAATCTGAATTTTATTGTAATATTCCGCTATTAGTTTTATGTGGTAATGATTAACATTTTGGGGCATTAGTTCAGTTGGCTAGAACGTTACGCTGGCAGCGTAAAGGTCATCGGTTCGAATCCGATATGCTCCACAAATAACCTTATAAGTGTTTTGTTTGTATCAACTAAAACAAGCAAAGAACCTAAAGAAGGTGTTCTCATCAATCAATTAGAAAATTTAGAAAAAGAGTACAATACGTTATTAAAAAAATCACAACTATCCGAAAGTTTCAATTTTAAAATAGCCTAAGAATCCGTGTCTTTGGTTTGCAAACAAAAAATACAATTTATGGGACTCTCCAAGCGAAACAAAAACGACAAACACTCCTCTTATTCACCAAATTTTAGATTTAGTACCCTCTTGGATGCTTATGTGTTGTGCCGAAGAGTATAAGAGTGATAAAGGCTATAGCAGATTTTTGTATATTTGATAATGGAAAAAACAGTAAAAACACCAGTTTTAGAAAGTTTAGATTTTTTAAAGGCTGAATTCAACTCATAAACGCGACAGTTTGGTTAAACAATAATTTTTCCATTGCAAATATAGGATTTTCAAAGTTAAGACGTTTTCTGGGTCTATTATTTAGCTTTGTTTCAATACTTTTGATG
>CAMZMA010000245.1 GCA_947311815.1 uncultured Flavobacteriaceae bacterium | reverse complement strand
TCAAAATCTTCATTAAAAACCATATTATTTCCTCCAACTGCTCCGTTACCACACTCTAAAACTGGCGGATCACATCTATCGGCGTTTGTAAAATCAATATCCGAAGGAGCAATAACCGCTGTTTTATCAAAAGATTATAGAGCAGAATTTTTTGTAGTAGTGGTAAATACTCCTTCGGATATTGATTTTACAAACGCCGATAGATGTGATCCGCCAGTTTTAGAGTGTGGTAACGGAGCAGTTGGAGGAAATAATATGGTTTTTAATGAAGATTTTGAAACGATTTCATCAACCGCAGCTTTAGCCGCTGCTGGTTGGGTAAATGTAAATGTAAACGGAGGAAGCAATGTTTTTGCTACAAGATCTTTTGGTGGTAATAGTTACTTGCAAGCATCTGCTTATAGAAGTAACGAAAATCCTTTAGAAATTTGGTTAATTTCTCCTGCTATTAATTTAGACGGTTCAACCGATGAAGAATTATCTTTTGGCACAAAAACAGGATATAACAATGGTAGAGCGCTTTCTGTTTTTGTTTCTACAGATTATAGCGGAGATATTGCTACAGCAACTTGGTTACAAGTAGATGCTGATATTGCAAGCGGACCAAGTTCTGGTTACCAAAGTGATTTTACCGAAGGGAAAGCAAACATTTCTTGTTTATCTGGTGATGTGTATGTTGCGTTTAGATACTTAGGTGGTGATGGCGGTATCACTACAACTTTTCAAATAGACAACGTGAAAGTTACAGGAAACTAATTACAGTTTCTTTTACAAGCATAAAAAAAGCACCCGATGGGGTGCTTTTTTGTTTTCTTTATTTTTTCTTGGTAAAGAACTGTTTAATGTTTGTCATTGCGATTGAGGTACGAATGTGGCAATCTCATTATTATACCAATTTAATTTCAAAAAACGATCTTACATCTTTTAAAACAATTCTTATTTCTGTCTAAAATAAATAACAATCGGCACGCCATTAAAATTATAAATTTCTCTTAATTTATTTTCTATAAAACGCTTGTAAGGATCTCTAACATACTGTGGTAAATTAGCAAAAAACACAAATTTTGGCGTTCTTGTTGGTAGTTGCATACAGTATTTAATCTTTACAAATTTTCCTTTTATTGCTGGTGGCGGGTAATTTTGAATTACCTCTAGCATCGTTTCGTTTAACTTACTGGTTTGAATACGATTTTTTCTGTTCTGAAACACTTGTACCGCAGTTTCTATCGCTTTAAAAATACGTTGCTTGGTTAAAACCGATGTAAATACAATAGGTACATCTGTAAATGGTGCGATTTGTTTTCTAACAGCCGCTTCAAAATCTCTAAGCGTGTTGGTTTCTTTTTCGATTAAATCCCATTTATTGACCAAAATAACAACTCCTTTTTTGTTTTTTTCTGCCAACCAAAAAATATTTTGATCCTGACTTTCAAATCCACGAGTGGCATCAATAATTAAGACGATTACATCAGAATGCTCAATGGTTCTAACCGCACGCATTACCGAATAAAATTCTAAGTCTTCTTTTACTTTCGATTTTTTTCTGATTCCTGCTGTGTCAACCAAGTTAAAATCAAACCCAAATCGGTTGTATTTTGTGTCGATAGAATCTCTAGTGGTACCTGCAATATCGGTGACAATATTTCTTTCTTCGCCAATAAGTGCATTTATAAATGATGATTTTCCTGCATTTGGTCTTCCTACAATGGCAAACCTTGGCAATTCTTCTTCGTCTATTTCTTCTTCTTGTTCAGGAATCTCTTTTACAATAGCATCTAGCAAATCTCCTGTTCCACTTCCGTTTATCGATGAAATTGTATGATAATCGCCCAAACCTAAGTTGTAAAATTCTACTGCATCTGCTTCTCGCATCGAGTTATCTACTTTGTTTACCGCAGTAAAAATAGGTTTCTTTACTTTGCGTAACAATTTTGCTACTTCGCTATCCATCGGTGTAATTCCTTGCTCAACATCAACTACAAAAACAATAATATCTGCTTCTTCTATGGCTAATTGTACTTGTTTTCTAATTTCAGCCTCAAAAACATCATCAGATCCAATAATATATCCACCTGTATCTATGACAGAAAATTCTTTTCCGTTCCAATCAGATTTCCCGTAATGTCGATCTCTAGTTACACCGCTCACAGCATCTACAATGGCATCTCTACGTTGTACTAATCGGTTAAATAAGGTAGATTTTCCTACATTTGGTCTTCCTACAATGGCAATGATACTGTTCATTTCTAAAAATTTTTGCAAAGATACTAATAAGCCTTCGATATTTTTTGTAATATTAGCATCTATAAATCACAATTTTAGAATAGTATATGAGCTTAGATTCTAACGAAATTTTATTACGTCCAAGATTTTCTATGGATTTTGATGAAAATGCGGATACTTTATTAGCTAGTTTTAAAGAAAATTTAGCGGAAGGAGATTGCGAGTATTGTAGCAAAATTGTTGATAAACATGTGTTTATTGATGTCCCTAAGAAAGACAATCATTTTTGGTCGCCTCAATTACATATCGAAATTGAAGAATTAGATGATAATACATCAAAAATTAAAGGTTTATTTGGGCCAAAACCACAGGTTTGGACTCTTTTTATGTTCATACATTTTCTTGTAGGTACTGCTTTTTTGTTTTTTCTTGTTGCTGCGTATAGCAAATGGTCTTTAAAAGAAAGTGTCTTTTTTCCTGCAACAATGTTAGTTGTGCTTCCGTTATTATGGATTTTACTCTACTTTTTAGGTAGAATGGGGAAAGCTACTGGTAAAAAACAAATGGATGAATTAAAACGATTTATGCAAAAAAGTTTAGATAGGTTAAAAGATTAATCTTTATATCCAAAACGCTTTAATTGATTTGCACTACTGCGCCAGTTTTTATTGACTTTTACATACAGTTCTAAATACACTTTTTTACTAAAAAAGATTTCTAAATCTTTACGAGCCTCAGCGCCCACTCTTTTTAAAGCAGATCCTTTATGACCGATAATAATTCCTTTTTGAGTATCGCGCTCTACCATAATTATAGAACGGATTTTAATAATATGTTCTTGCTCTACAAAATCTTCAGTTTCTACTTCAACAGCATACGGAATTTCCTTTTTGTAGTGCATTAATATTTTTTCTCTAATTTTTTCGTTGACAAAAAAACGTTCTGGTTTGTCTGTTAATTGGTCTTTCGGATAAAACGGTGGTGCTTCTGGTAATAATTCGATTATTTTATTGAAAGCCGCATCAATATTAAAGCGTTCTAATGCAGAAATTACAAAAATATGTGCATTCGGTACTTTTTCTTTCCAATATTCTACTTTTTCTTCTACTTGCTCTTGTGTAGATTTATCAATCTTATTTAATAATAAAATTACAGGGATTTTACTATGAATTATCTTATTAAAAAAAGCTTCGTTTTTCAGTTCTTTTTCGCCCACTTCTACCATGTAAATCAAGATATCAGCATCATCAAAAGCGGCTTTTACAAAATCCATCATAGAGGTTTGTAATTCATACGCAGGCTTTATAATACCAGGAGTATCAGAAAAAACAATTTGATAAGCATCGTCATTTACAATTCCTAAAATACGATGTCTGGTCGTTTGTGCTTTAGAGGTAATGATAGATAATTTTTCGCCTACCAAGGCATTCATTAAGGTAGATTTTCCAACATTTGGGTTGCCTATAATATTTACAAATCCTGCTTTGTGTTTCATTTTGCAAAGATACTATGTTTTTTAACAGAATAATAAAAGAAAAGTATCTCTTTGTTACTCTGTTAATTAGTGTGTTTAAAAAAAAATAAGCAAATTTTATTTGGTTTGAAGAAAAAAAGTAACGTATCTTTGCAGTCCAAATCGCGGGATAGAGCAGTATCCTTCGACTACGCTCAGGATAAAGTACCTGTTTTATTTTGAGAATAAAAAAAGAAATTAAAAAGCTGTTTTCAGTTTTTAAAAATATATCGCGGGATAGAGCAGTAGGTAGCTCGTCGGGCTCATAACCCGAAGGTCACTGGTTCGAGTCCAGTTCCCGCTACTAAGAAAAACACGTTCATTGAACGTGTTTTTTTGTGCAATAAATAAGAATTATTTATGTTCTATAGTTAAATATGTTTTCAATACTAAATAATTGGTTGAAAAACAATATATTTGGCAACTTGAAACAAACCTTTTACTAATATTTTATCCTAATAGATGAGATTTTTTCGACATATTGTAACCACTCTGTTTTTTTTGATTTTTACAAGTACTGTCTTTTCACAAGGAACGCTACCTATTTATTCTGATTATTTATCGGATAATGTGTATTTAATTCATCCTGCTGCTGCAGGAATTGGAGATTGTGCTAAAGTTAGATTTACAGCAAGACAACAATGGGCAGGTGTACCAAGTGCACCCGCTTTACAAACGTTGAGTTTTCATGGAAAGTTTAATGAAACTTCTAATACAGGTTTCGGTTTTGTTGTTTTTAACGATAAAAATGGGTTTCACTCACAAACAGGAGTTCAAGGAACGTATGCGTATCATATTCCGTTAAGTGATGGTAGATTGTTTGAGCAATTGTCTTTCGGGCTTTCTTATACTGCTGTATTTAATAAATCGGATCAACGCCTATTTGTAGACCCAACGGTGGCTCAATTAATAGAAAGTACAAGTTATTTTAATACTGATTTTGGGATGGCTTATCACAAAGGTGGTTTTTCATCATATTTAACTATAAAAAATTTATTATTATCTGCTAGAAATAATTTAAATACAAGTTTAGAGCCTTTAAATCTTAGAAATTACATTGTTTCTTTGGGGTATTATTTTGGCGAAGATAAATACGTACAATTAGAACCTTCGGTAATGATGCAGTATAAAGAAGTTACAGGAGAGCGTATTGTTGATGTAAATATGAAAGCCTACAAAATGTACAACAATACACGTATTTGGTTGGCGCTTTCTTACAGAAGAAGTTTTGATGCAAACCCAATACAAAACTACCAATATATTACGCCTGTTTTTGGTGTAAACTTTAATAGATTGATGTTTTCTTATACCTATACAAAACAGTTGAACGATATTGTATTAACAAACAGTGGCTATCATCAAGTTTCTGTTGGGTTTAATTTATTCTGTTTACGACCAAGAGCTGCAGCATGTCCTAATATCAATGCTTCTTTTGGAGGTAGTTACTAAAAACCTGAGTATTCTATGATTAAACAAAGTTCTTTTTTTGTAAGTTATTAACAATTTTCATGTCTTAAACTTTAATCCTGAATGCCAGATCTTATCAAAGGCCCTACTAATGTCTCTACAGACTAGTACACATTGTTCTTTTTTTCGTTGAGAGTTTGCTATATGTTCGTATAGTGTAGCTATTGCTACATCAGTACCTCTACCTCTTCTGAAGCCATATTGATTTGGGTTCATTAAATTATTTGATTCCAGATAGTTTACAAGTCTATTA
>CAMZMA010000244.1 GCA_947311815.1 uncultured Flavobacteriaceae bacterium | reverse complement strand
TATTTGCAAAATCGAGCGGACAGTTTGAGGTGATTTTAGTAAAAGACGGAGATACCGTTCTACACAATCAATCTTTGGCGGTGATAGAAAATAGTGCCTATTTTAAAGATGTGCTATTGTTAAAAAGCATTGTTGACACCCTGAAAATCAATCATAAAGAGTTTCAGTTTCCTATGGATGAAATTCCGCCTTTGATTTTAGGAGATATTACAACTGCGTATGCACAATTTGAAAACAGCTACTCAGATTACTTACTCAACAAACAGCTAAATCCGTATAAATCAGAATCTTTTGCTAATAAATTTTCATTGCTTGAAGCAAAAGGGCGATTGCAAAATTTATACGACCAAAAAGAACTCAATAAAAAAGAACTCTCTTTTAAAAGAAAAGATGTAACACGACAAAAAAACTTGTTTGAAAAAGGGGTGATTTCTGCCAAAGAATACGAACAAAAACAGCTAGAATACTTACAAGCTAAAAGAGCTTTTAAAAGTTTAGAAACCTCTATTTCGCAACTACGAGAATTGATAAGTAATTCTAAAAAAAATGTAAAGGGCACAAGTATTAAAAAAATAGAAAACGAAACTCGCTTGTTAAAAAAAGTTTTACAATCGTATTATTTACTAAAAAAATCGATTAAAGATTGGGAAAAACAGTATGTATTAACATCATCTATAAACGGCAAAGTGTCTTTTTTATCGTTTTACAATAAAAATCAAACTGTAAAAAATGGCGATCTCATTTTTACGATTATTCCAACAACAAACACCTCTTTTATCGGAAAAATAAAAGCCCCAGCAACCAATTCTGGAAAAATAAAAAAAGGGCAACGTGTACAAATAAAACTACTTAATTATCCTGCTGATGAATTTGGAGAAATTAACGGGACAGTAAAAAACATCTCTCTATTTCCTGATGAAAAAGGCAACTATTTAATTGATGTAAAACTACCCGAAAAATTAATTACAACCTACAATAAAACCATAGATTTTAGACAAGAAATGAAAGGAAGTGCCGCAATTATTACCGAAGATTTACGCTTAATTGAACGGTTTTTCTATCAACTAAAAAATATTGTTAACTAAACACCAATCAATAATAAACCTCCTCTAAACTCTCAATTTTATTTTCTTTTACACGTCTAAACACATCTTTTGGTGTTAATGCAGTTAGATTGTTTTTTCCCATGGCAGCTACCATTTCTTTAACCGCTGTAATGGTTTTGTTGTGGTAATTTTTTACTCTTTCGTTTTTATCTTCTACCACCAAACCTTCTACCAAATCTTCATCTTGTGTAGCAACTCCCACAGGGCAGGTATCTAAATTATATTCTCTTGCCTGAATGCATCCTAAACTGAGCATAAAACTACGTGCCATATTTACCGTATCTGCTCCCATTGCTAAAAGTTTTACCACATCAAAAGCATCAATAGCTTTACCGCTGGCAATAATTTTTATTTGATCTTTTAGTTGGTATTTTTCTAAGGTTTTATAGACAAATGACAACCCTTCTAATAAAGGAGTTCCCACATAATTGGTAAATTCTATCGGTGCAGAACCTGTTCCGCCTTCGCCTCCATCAACAGTAATAAAATCTGGATAACTTTTAGCAATCGCAAACGTTTGTATCATTTCATCAATTTCGGCAGTATCGCCTACGCAGAATTTAATTCCTACAGGTTTTCCGTTACTTAATGTTCTTACTTGTTGAATGAAAGCAATCATTTCATCAAAATTTGAAAAAGCCGAATGCCCTGGAGGAGAATCTACCTGTGTAAAGGGTTTTACAGAACGGATTTTAGCAATTTCTTCGGTGTTTTTTAGGGCAGGTAAAATTCCGCCATGACCTGGTTTTGCTCCTTGCGAAAACTTAATTTCAATCATTTTTACTTCGGGTCTCAGTGCATTTTTTTGAAAAATAGCAGCATCAAAAACACGAATTCCATCTACACTTTTTCCTGCTCCAAAATACCCTGTTCCTACTTGAAAAATTAAATCGCCTCCTTGTAAATGGTATGGCGATATGCCGCCTTCGCCCGTATTATGAGCAAAATCGCCCATTTTAGCACCTTGATTTAATGCCATAATTGCATTTTTACTTAACGACCCAAAAGACATTGCCGATATATTGATGATAGACGCATCGTATTTCTGCGTACATTTATCTGAACCAAAAACAACACGTTCTCCGCTAACTTTATGATGATCTTTTGGAAACAATGAATGTTTTACAAATTCGTAGCCTTTTTTATACACATTGTGCTGTGTACCAAACGGAATGGTTTCAATCTCTTTTTTAGAGCGTTGATATACAATACTTCTTTTTTCTCTGTTGATAGGCGTTCCGTTTAAATCATCTTCAATAAAATATTGTTGAATTTTCTCACGTTCATCTTCAAAAACCCAACGCAAACGAGCCAATAACGGATACGTTCTTAGCAATGAGTGTTTGGTTTGAAAACTATCGTACAAAGTGACCAGTAACAGCACAAAAGCGATTGCTAAAATGACAAATATTTCTACGGAAGGAATAAAATAAACGCATCCAACCAATAAAAGGTTGATAAAAACGACACTAAAAATAATTTTGTTTCTCATGGTTGATTAAAAAAATGGTAGCTGAATTCAACTCATAAACGCGACAGTTTGGTTAAACAATAATTTTTCCATTGCAAATATAGGATTTTCAAAGTTAAGACGTTTTCTGGG
>CAMZMA010000243.1 GCA_947311815.1 uncultured Flavobacteriaceae bacterium | reverse complement strand
GTCGTTTTTGTTTCGCTTGGAGAGTCCCATAAATTGTATTTTTTGTTTGCAAACCCAAAACACAGGATTCTTAGGCTATTTTAAAATTGAAACTTTCGGATAGTTGTGAAAATATTACTAAGAATTGTCAGTAATTTACTTCACAACTATTTTCTTTGTGATTATTACACCCGAAGTCAATCTTATTTTAACAATTAATAAGTTTAATTTTTTTGTTTTATCAATAAAAGTTCTAACTTCTTTCCCTTTCGTATCGTTTGTACGAATTAAATGACCAAAGATGTTATATACCGAAACTGTTTGTATTATTTTGTTTGATTTAACGATAACCTGATTGTCTTTATAAAAAGAAATTACGTTTTGTTTATCATCATGGTTTTCCTCATCATCCTCGTCATCAGCTTTTTTGCGTTTTTTCTTCTTTTTAAGAATCAATATAAAACGATCATCATAAGTGCCAGCAATTTCATTTGTAAAAGTATAATCAGCATTTTTCAAATTATGTCTAACATTTAATACCTTATCAAGTAAAATTACTTTAAACTTTTTTAATTTTTCCCCTTCTACATTTGCAATAGACATGGTAAAATCGCCTGTGTTAGACGTCGTATATCCTAATGGAATTCTTTTTTTCTTTTTTAGTTTGGGTAATCCTTGAATTCCGTATGGTTCTGCGTTAATAATAGAGTAAAAGTTAGTAGTTGCACTACCAGTTAATCTCTTACCATCATATTTATGATCTACACCATTGGTTGCGTCTTTGGCAAAACCGATTAAAGTTTGGCTAAAAGATTGAGCATTGGTAAGATTTAACCAAATTCTGTTTCTTTTTTTAGCTTTTTTCTTCTTCTTCTTTTTTTTATCCGTAGAAACCGTTTGTTTAGAAGATGTTGAAGCTGTACGATAAAAGTTTGTGTTACTACCCACAATTCTCATAGAGTTGGTAAAAGTAGCATTTCCACTCGCAATTGCTTGCGCAAAGAAACCTTGACCAGAAGCAATATTACCTGTTGGTACCGTTCCGCCAGTTACTGCTGCTGTACCGCCCATAGCATTCCACATAGCATAATCGTTTTGCGAATAATTTACGGTATAACTAGCATCTGTATTATGTGTCCAAAAATAAATAGTACCCCCTAATGTAGCGGCATTATCCATTAAGAAAGTATTAGCACTTATTGCTGAAGGATATGGATTTCCTATTAAATTCCAATCGTTATCAGTATCTGCATCTGCATTGTACCCTAAGGCAATCGTTACGTTTCCGTTATTAAAAGCGGAACCAGAAAAATTAGCAGTATAAGTACCCGGAAATGCACCGTCTGTTGGTCCGTTAGAAATATATCCGATTCCTGGAGTCATTACAGTTGCATTTGAAGCAGAAGCCCAAGATTGAGATCCTGTAGCAAATGAATAGTAATAATCTGCATTTGTGGTTACTTCATTTAATGTTGATGACGTTAAAGGCGAAGACCAATACGTATATTGATGCTCTGACAATAAATTAGTTGTGGTTCTATCTACATTATAATCTGTTCCTGTATTTGTACCTGTTGGCTCAATTTGTACAATAGAACCTCCACTATTTACTTGAATCGTTCCGTTGTTTGTAATGTCATTTTCTACAGTAATTGTACCTGTAACTGTTAAAGTTCGGGTAGCATTTACAGTACAGTTACAAATACTTATTGTGCCTGCTTCTGTATAATTTCCATCAATAACTGCGGTAAAATAATCATTTGGGCCAACATCCCACGAAGTGGTATAGGTTGCTGTTGAGTTAAATGTACTTGTAAAATTTTGATTAGCTGTATTACTACTAGTAGCCGTAGTTCCGCTATTCCAATTTGCTTTATTACAAATATTTGATAAAATTGTTGCTCTTGACCCAGTTAAAGAGCCAGAATAAATAACATTGTCAACCTCTTGTATGGCAACTGCGTTCATGCCATTTGTTAATGCTGCAGGCAAACCAGAATTTCTGGCTGTAGTTGCTGATGTTTGCCAAACACCTGCGCTTTGATTATTTATACCAAAAATAAAAGTGGGTGATGCTAATGTACCTTGATAGGCAAAAATTTGATCTCCAGCAGAACCCAAATTAAACGATCCATTTGGAATACTCATAGTTACAACATCTCCACAATTTACTTTTGTAGCTGCTGTCCATGTATGAACACCTTCATTTGTTCTAAAAGCAGGCGTACCCGTTGTTATCCATCCATTATCTGTAAAATTAATAGTTGTACCAGATTCTATTGTGGTTAACGCTAAAAATTTAATAATTTCGGGGTTTCCATCAGCGTTATATTGTATAATTGCAATATCACCTGCTGATAAGGTTGATTGTGAGTAGCCAAAAGAGGTTATTATTAATCCAAAAAATAGTAGTATTTTACTTTTCATAATTTTAAAATTTATACAAAGGTATTTATAAGACACTTAAAAACATAAAAAGTCACAGATAATCAATTATTTATGAATAAAAAAAAAGTTTTTACTGTTGATGAAATTAAAAAAAAACTAGAGTATTATTGCGTATATCAAGATCGATGTCATAAAGAAGTTGAACAAAAAATGCGAGAATACAGCTTAATACCCGAAGGAAAAGAACTGATATTATTACATTTGATGCAGCATAATTTTTTAAATGAAGAACGTTTTGCTAAAAGTTTTGCAAGAGGAAAATTTAGAATTAAAAAATGGGGGAAACAGCGTATTGTTAGAGCGTTAAAATACAAGGAAATTTCTACCTACAATATAAAAACTGCTTTAAAAGAAATAGATGATGACGATTATTTACAAACAATTTTTACGATTTCTGAAAGAAGAAACGAGATTATTAAAGAGACCTATATTCATAAAAGAAAGAAAAAATTAATCGATTATTTGTTTAGAAAAGGATATGAAGCAGATTTAATTTATAAAACGATTCATGAAATAGTAAAACAAAACTCCTAAATAACGACTTGTTATTTAGGAGTTTTTTAGTACACCCCCAAAAAAGAAAAATACAAAAAAAGAAAACATAAAAAAGTAGCACACCGCCAATAAAAACAATGCATACAGGTGTTTTTACCTGTTTTTTTACTTCTTTATAAAAAGTACATTAATTACATTTTACTACCATTAAACTACCATTAATTTAAACGGTAATTACCCTAATAAGACACATAAGCACTACATAACCACTAAAATAGTGTAAAACTACCATTTACAAGGCTTTAGAGCCTTTTTTTTATAAAAAACAATAAGTAAACAAACCTAAAAAACACCCTTTAAGACCCTAAAAACTACTAGATAAAAAAAGGTACTTTTTTAGGTTAGAACCCCGATTAGAACCCCAATTAGAACCCCAAAAAAACGTTATAAACGAGTTTATAATTAAAGTGTACTAGCATTTTTTTTCGGTATAACGCTTAAAATTGCATCTATAAGTAGGGTGTAATGACATTATTTTAAACTGTAAAAACGTGTTAAATTACTGAAAACCAATAAAATAACTGTTTTTAAGCGATTTTTACACCCCTTATATACAAAGGGCAGATAACATACTGGTACTTTTTATACCTATTCTAACCGAATAACGCCGATTACAATGGACAAAGAGTGGATTTCTGACAATTCTAAATTGAAAGGATCATAACTTTTGTTATCTGATACACATAAGATCTGGTTTTCTTTTTCTGATTTTTTAATACGCTTAATCATTGGGCCTTGTATGGTGTCGAGTACATATACTTTATTCCACTGAAAAAAAGTATCTAATGGCAACTTACGGCACGCCACAATATCGCCACTATTGTATTTTGGGTACATGCTACTGCCTTTTACCCGTATCATATAATCTACATTGAGTTCAGAAAACTCAGGCACAATATACTGCTCGGTATCATACGGCATTACTTGCATGGTACCTGTACCAAAACCTGCCATGGCATCTAAAGGGATTAATGGAATGCCTTTAGGTGCTTTTTGATACATAGCAGTATCTTTTTGCATCATTGAATGTGATGTGTTGGTGTAATTGTTTTTTAACATTTCGCCTTCGCCTGTTAAAAGCCATTCTGGACTAATATCTAAACAATTGTCTAATATTTTTTTTAAAACACCTTCTCCTAAATCTGCATTTCTTTTTATCTGAGTACCGATATATCCATTAGATAATTCATTTTTCTTTTCAAAAGAACTATTGTTAAAACCTTTAAAATCAATGTATTTTTTTACTCTATTAATTGCTTTCATAATAAAAATTAGAAAAAAGTTTAATATTATTTGTTTTATTTAGACAATTGTTTATATATTTGTTGTCAGAAACGAAACGTATATAACAATGAGCAAATCTACGAATAAAAGAAACAATTACAATTATCTAGTAGTAACTAGAATATCAAAAAAGTATGGGGTAACTAAATCTTACACGCGCATGTGCCTACGTGGCGACCGTGTTTGTGAAACCTGCGATACTATAAAAAAAGAGTACAAACAATTAGTAAAACAAGTAGAAACCGCCTTAAACCAATAATTATGAACACAGAAGTAAAGCATTATCTAAATCCAGACTTTCCGAACGGAATTGAAAAGACAGAAAAAGTAACGAGATTTTTTGGAATTGTGGTAAAAAGAAAAACATACCACTATCCGAAATTAAAAAATTATGAGGTTGTTGGTATTTAATCCCAAAACCTTAAAAGTTTACTAGCTTCATTTTTAAGCTCTCGTAAATAACTGCTTTGAGGTGCTAATCGAGTTCTTCCTTCGAGCTTTTCAATACGCTTTGTTAAATGAATAATCATTGCTTGTAATTCTTTAATATCACTCATATCACTATTATTTTTAAAGTTAGAAGTTCAAATATAGTGAAAAATCTCGCCACGGCTTTGTGTGGTTTCGACACCACAGCGAGAACAAATTAATATCATTTTACAAATGTACGCATATCAAAATAACATCCTTTCTATACCCGCTAAATTTCTGTACGGAAGTGAAAAGGAAGGGAATTTAGAAGAAATTACATATAAGATGTATAGCCATTGGCGAGACCGAGGTAAATTAATAGTAACCAAACAAGGCAGAGGCAAGGGCAACGAAGCATGGGTATCTTTTTATGATATTGCCGATCAAACCATAAAAGAGAAGGTAATTGAGGTGTTGGGCAATCCAAAAGAAGTGGTGGTATATAATCAATTAGAAAATTACATAGTACCCGATCAAAAGGCGGCACGTTTTTTTGCAGCACACCGCAAACCAGACGGTACCGCTTTGAGTTTTGAAAAACAACGAGAAAAAGCCACAAATGCTATGATTTTAAATGCCATTCAAACGGTATTTAATGATAGAGGGGCACTTACCAAAATGTTTGGTAAAAAACGAATATTAATTTGGCAAAATATTACCGAAGCAGTAAATGCTTTAGACCGCACCAAATGGCATTTTAAATTACCAGGCAATTACCGAAGTTTACGTCGCCGTTACGAAAAATACATAAAATATAGCTATCCTATATTTATACACGCCAATGAAGGCTCAGACAACGCTTCTAAAATAAGTAAAGACAATGGCGATTTTTTACTAGCACAGTATTGTTTGCCTATAAAATTAAGCATCCCCGAAGTCTTAGAGCGTTACGAAATTGAACGCACCAAACACAAAGGATGGAAATCGCTTACCAATAACGCTGTTTACAACTACTTATACCAACCCGAGCGAGAGCGTATTTGGACACTTTCAAGACACGGACGTGAAACCTACGACCGCAAATACAAACACACCGTTACTAGAGATAAGAGTAATTGGTTTCCTAACTGTTATTGGGCCATTGACGGTACTAAGTTAGATTGGGTGCATTTTTGGGATGATAGCTCTAACAAAATGGGTGCAAAATTAAAGATAGATGTAATGTTTGACGTTTATTCAGAGAAAATAATTGGTTGGTCATTGTCCTTTACCGAAAATCATATCGAGCATTTTAAAACCATTAAAATGGCAGTAAACGAAGCGGGTTGTCGCCCATATTTTATGACCTACGACAATCAAGGCGGGCATAAAATGGCACGAATGCAAACCCTGTACAATAGCTTAATGGCAATTAATAAAGGACACCATCACCCAAACAAAGCGAAAAACCATAGCAATCCTGCCGAACAATTATTCAAACGCATCCAACAGCAAGTGATTAATAAATTTTGGTTTTCAGACGGTCAGAGTATTACCGTAAAACGTGATGACAATAAAATGAATGTCGATTTTATCCTCGAAAACAAAGCATCGTTAAAAACAGTAGAAGAGCTATACCAAGCGTGGGAAACTGCCGTAACTATTTGGAATAATAAAAAGCATCCGCATTTTAATGAAACTCGTAACGAGGTGTATCAGCACGAAATGCCGATGCGTGAGGAGCTTTCTTTGTTTGATATTATGGATAAAATGTGGATAGACCAAAAGAAAAAACCACTTACCCAGGGCAAACTCATACTTTTATTTTCAAAACCTTTAATAAGTACTGATTGTCCCATCCAGCTTTAAGTCTTTTACCCTTAATACCTTGCTTTTCTGTTTTCTCATTTTTGACGTCACATTACGTTTCTTTTTTATATTATTTTTCTTTTTGTTTTTGTTTACTAGTTTTTTTTTCTCTCATCCTTTATAT
>CAMZMA010000242.1 GCA_947311815.1 uncultured Flavobacteriaceae bacterium | reverse complement strand
CTGCACCTGTACTTTTTACCGTCTTAACAATTTTTTCAGCAGATTTATCTACTAAATTGTAATCATAAGACTTTAATTTGATTCTAATTTTTTGACTCATTTTTTATCTATTTAGTATATTAACCTTTTGCTTTTGCAATTACTTCTTCTGAAACATTTGATGGAGTTTCTGCGTAGTGAGAAAATTCCATAGTAGAAGTTGCTCTACCAGAAGACATTGTTCTTAATGCGGTTACATAACCAAACATTTCTGATAAAGGCACCGTAGCTTTTACTACTTTAGAACCAGCACGGTCTCCCATATCTGATACTTGACCTCTTCTTCTATTTAAGTCTCCTACGATATCACCCATATTTTCTTCTGGGGTCAATACTTCTAATTTCATAATTGGCTCCATAATTTTGGCTTTGGCCGCTTTGGCAGCAGCTTTATACCCTAATTTTGCAGCAATCTCAAATGATAATTGATCTGAATCTACCGCGTGGAAAGAACCGTCTCTTAAAGTAATCTTTAAAGAATCCATTTCATATCCTGCTAAAGGCCCGTTTTTCATTGCCATTTTAAATCCTTTTTCTATAGAAGGAACAAATTCTTTTGGCACATTACCACCCTTAATTACAGATTCGAATACCAATCCAGAAACGCCTTCATCAGCAGGTTCCATTGTAAATACAATGTCTGCAAATTTTCCACGTCCACCAGATTGTTTTTTGTACACCTCTCTATGGTCAGCTTTTGCAGTAATTGCTTCTTTGTACTCAACTTGCGGTTGACCTACATTTACTTCTACTTTAAACTCACGCTTTAAACGATCTACAATAATATCTAAGTGAAGCTCTCCCATTCCAGAAATAATTGTCTGTCCTGAAGCCTCGTCTGTTCTTACGGTAAATGTTGGATCTTCTTCTGCTAATTTAGCTAAAGACAATCCTAATTTATCTACATCTGCTTTTGTTTTTGGCTCTACAGCGATACCAATTACTGGATCTGGAAAATCCATCGATTCTAAAATGATGGGATGTTTTTCGTCAGATAAAGTATCTCCTGTTTTAATAGATTTAAAACCTACTGCTGCACCAATATCTCCTGCTTCAATGTATTTGATAGCATTTTGCTTGTTTGCATGCATTTGGTAAATACGTGAAATACGTTCTTTTTTACCAGAACGGTTATTTAACACATAAGAACCTGCATCTAAACGACCAGAATATGCTCTAAAGAATGCCAAACGTCCTACAAAAGGATCGGTAGCAATTTTAAATGCTAAAGCCGCAAATGGCTCTTTTGCATCTGGTTTACGTTCAATTTCTTCTCCTGTATCAGGATCTGTACCGATAATCGCTTCCTTATCTAAAGGAGAAGGCAAATATCTACAAACAGCGTCTAATAAGAATTGAACTCCTTTGTTTTTAAATGCAGAACCACAAATCATAGGTATGATAGCCATATCCATAACGGCAGCTCTTAAGGCAGCGTGTACTTCGTCTTCTGTAATAGAATCTTCATCTTCCATGAATTTTTCTAATAAGCTTTCGTCGTAGGTTGCTACTTCTTCTATTAATAACGCTCTATATTCACGAGCTTCTTCTTTTAAATCTTCTGGAATTTCAATAATATCAAAAGTAGCTCCATTGTTTTCTTCATGCCAAACAATTGCTCTATTTTTAACTAAATCTACAACCCCTCTAAAGTCTCCTTCTTCACCAATTGGTAAAACGATAGGTACTGCATTAGAACCTAACATTTCTTTTACTTGTTTGTTTACCATCAAAAAGTCAGAACCTTGTCTATCCATTTTGTTTACAAACCCAATTCTTGGTACTTTATAGTTGTCTGCTAATCTCCAGTTCGTTTCAGATTGTGGTTCAACACCATCAACTGCACTAAATAAGAAAACCAATCCGTCAAGTACTCTTAACGAACGATTTACTTCAACTGTAAAATCAACGTGACCAGGAGTATCAATAATATTAAAGTGATATCCTTTTGCGTCTTCTGTAGGTTTTCCGTTTTCAGTTGGAAATTGCCAAGTACATGTAGTTGCCGCAGAAGTAATTGTAATTCCACGCTCTTGTTCTTGTTCCATCCAGTCCATTGTTGCTGCTCCATCATGAACTTCTCCTATTTTATGAGAAACCCCTGTATAAAACAACACACGTTCTGTGGTTGTGGTTTTACCAGCATCAATATGTGCTGCAATACCAATATTTCTTGTGTATTTTAAATCTCTACTCATTACTAAAATCTAAAGTGTGAGAATGCTTTGTTTGCTTCTGCCATTTTGTGAGTATCTACACGTTTTTTTACTGCTGCTCCTTCTTCTTTAGCTGCCGCTAAAGTTTCTGCTGCTAAACGTTGTGCCATGGTTTTTTCGTTACGCTTACGTGCGTACAAAATCATCCATTTAATAGCCATAGACACCTTACGGTCTGGTCTAATTTGCATTGGTATTTGAAAAGTTGCTCCACCCACTCTACGTGAACGAACTTCTACTTGTGGCATTACGTTTGATAATGCTTCTTTCCAAATTTCTAATGAAGTTTTTTCTTCATCGGTTTTCTTTTCTTCTACGATATCCATTGCATCATAGAACACTTTGAATGCGACTGACTTTTTACCGTCCCACATTAAGTTGTTCACAAAACGTGTTACTAATTGATCGTTAAATCTTGGGTCTGGTAAAAGGACTCTTTTTTTCGCTCTTCTTTTCCTCATGTCTTTACATTAAAAAAGTTAATTAATTACTTCTTTGGGCGTTTTGCACCATACTTTGATCTACGTTGAGTTCTTCCCTCAACTCCCGCTGTATCTAAAGCTCCACGTACTACGTGATACTTTACTCCTGGCAAATCTTTTACCCTTCCTCCTCTAACTAATACTATCGAGTGCTCTTGTAAATTATGTCCTTCTCCTGGAATATATGCATTAATCTCGTTACCGTTTGTCAACCTTACCCTTGCCACTTTTCTCATTGCTGAGTTTGGTTTTTTAGGTGTCGTTGTATAAACACGAGTACATACTCCCCTTCTTTGAGGACATGATTTTAAAGCAGCCGATTTACTCTTCTTAGTTATTTTGGTTCTTCCTTTACGTACTAATTGTTGTATCGTTGGCATACTAATTTGTTAATAAATTACGTTTATTATATTTATTTGTCTCTTTTTAAGAGTTTGCAAATGTACAACTATATTCTAATTAATCAAATATCAGCTAGTTATTTTTTCAGGGCAAACTCATACTTTTATTTTGCTGGTTTTTTGCCAAGAATTCACGAATTTTAACCCCAAAACAACGGTTTTACAATTCCACAAATTAAAAATCCAAAGGAATTTTCAGAGATTCGAGTTCATTCACCGATAATTCTTTGCAATTTTAAAAAAAATTCGTGAATCCGTGGCTTTTATAAAAAGTGTGAGTTTGCCCTGTACTGTTATACATTGTTGTGCGTTCGGCTATTATGCTATTTCTAATTTCGTATTATCCAAAATCACATTAAAATTGATT
>CAMZMA010000241.1 GCA_947311815.1 uncultured Flavobacteriaceae bacterium | reverse complement strand
CCCAAGGACGCATCACTGATCACAGAATCAAAAAAAGTTGGAGCAATATAGATGTTATACTAAATAAAGAACTCGGAGACATCGTAACAGCATTGAGAGAAATTAAGAAGTAGTTTAATATCGGTCATCGTCTTCTCTTTAATATATTTGGTATTTCATAAAAAAAGTCCAACCTAAAACAGGTTGGACTTTTTTTAAAATTGATATTAGAGAGATGTTTTACTCTTTAATTTTTTTCTTTTTAAATTTATCGAATTTAGAATCTTCTTTTTTAGGCCAACTGTTGTTAGAAAGATCTACATCGGCAGTTTCTAAATCTGGATCTACTACAATTTTTGTAATTTCTTTGGTAGAAGCAAAAATTCTAGTGGCTTTTTTATCGTTTTTCATCCAAATTTGAGCAGGAAATGTTTCACGTTTTGTAGATCCATCTTTAAACGTAAGTTCTACAATAATGGGCATTACCAATCCTCCTAGTTTTTCGAAATCGACTTTATAAATAAATGCAGGTACTTTACTTGCATCATCTACAAATTTATTCATCGCGTTTTTGTTTGCTTCAGTTTTATCATCAGTAACGTAAACTAAATCGCCTAAGCTATCAAAGTATGATTTTGCTCTTGGGTTGTTTTTTATGATATCTTTGATGCGTTTACTTCTCTTATCGGTTAAGTATAAGGGTTTTACGCTTTTAATTCCGATGTCATTTACATCGGTAGTATAGAACCAACCTCTCCAAAACCAATCTAAATCTATGGCAGAAGCGTCTTCCATCGTTCTAAAGAAATCTGCAGGAGTAGGGTGTTTAAACATCCATCTTTTTGCATAAGTTCTAAAGGCGTAATCAAATAATTCTGATCCCATAATGGTTTGACGTAACATGTATAAACCTGCTGCTGGTTTGGTGTATGCGTTAGGTCCAAATTGTTTTACATAATCTCCTTGTGACATAATTGGAGAAATAAAATCTTGACTACCACTCATATAGCGTACAATGTCTTTTGGTAAGTTTCTGGTATTAAAATTAGGATCATAATCTAATTCTGCCAAAATTTCTACAAAAGAGTTGATTCCTTCATCCATCCACGTCCATTGACGCTCATCAGAATTTACAATCATCGGGAAAAAGTTATGACCAACCTCATGCGTAATCACACCAATCATTCCGTTTTTTACTCTATCAGAATACGTTCCGTCAGGGTTTGGTCTTCCGTAGTTAAAACAAATCATAGGATATTCCATTCCTTGGTTTTTTGCATGTACCGAAATGGCTTTACTATACGGATAATCGAAAGTCATTTTAGAATACTCTTCTAAGGTATTGGCAACCACTCTTGTAGAATGCTCTTCCCAAAGCGGATTTCCTTCTTTAGGATAATAAGATATTGCCATTACATTTCTGTTGTTAATTTTAACAGCCATGGCATCCCAAATATATTTTCTAGAACTAGCAAATGCAAAATCTCTTACATTTTTAGCTACAAAACGCCATGTTTTTGTTTTTTTAGAACGTCCTTTTTCGTTTTTCTCAGCTTCTTTTTGAGTTACAATAATAACAGGGTTTGTGTATGATGTTTGTGCTTTTTTCCAACGTTTTTGTTGTGTTTTTGTCAATACTTTTTTAGGGTTTTGTAAATCTCCAGTAGCACCCACAATATGATCTGCAGGTACGGTAAGTTTTACATCGTAATCTCCAAATTCTAAGGCAAATTCGCTACGACCCCAAAATTGCATGTTTTGCCATCCTTCTACATTGTCATAAACTGCTAAACGAGGGAAGAACTGAGCAATGGTGTAGTTTTTGTTTCCATCAGGAAAGTCTTCAAAACCAGAGCGTCCGCCATCTTTTACAGAGTTATTGATAAGGTAATTCCATTTAATTCTAAACTTAAAAGTTTCGCCAGATTCTAATGGTTTTGGTAAGTTAATTCTCATCATTGTTTTGTTGATGAAATGAGATAAAGGCGCTCCGTTTAAAGTGACTTCTTCTATATTAAAACCAAATCCTTTACCCTCTTTTAAAAACTCTTTTTTAAAGTTATCGGGTGTAAAAAATGCTGAAGTACTTTTAGATTTTGTTTTGGGAGTATCAGAATCATCTGCTCTCATATTTTGATCTAATTGCACCCATAAATAGTCTAATCTATCTTTAGAGTTGTTGTGATAAACAATAGTTTCATCGCCGTAAATACGATTGTTTTTTTCGTCTAAACGGATACTCATTGTGTAATCTACTTTTTGCTGTGTATAGTCGTAACCAGGAGCTCCTGCAGCATTGTGCTGATCGTTTGGTGTTGCTAACAAGTCTTTCATTTGCTTAAACTTGTTGCTGTCTGTGTGCCCTTTAATGACTTCTTTTTTGTCTTCCTTTTTTTCAGCATCTTGAGCAAAAGCAGTAGTTGTTACAAAAAGTACAGAAAATAGTATAAATGCTATTTTTTTCATAAAATAAATATTGATTGTTTAAAATGTGGCTAAAAATAACGATTAGTAGTAAGAAAATGGGGGTAATGTTAAAATTTTAACAAAGCTTTATCATTTCTTTTTGATAATAAAGCACTTTTATGTTGTTTCCCAACTTTTACTTTAATCATATTCTGTTGTTTTGCAAATTGATTGACTAAAATAGTGTTGGTAATTTCGATGGTTTTGAGCGATGAAATATCTTCTATTTCTAAGTAAAAAAATACTAAATTTCCATCGTATTCTTTTCCTAAATAGTTGAATTTTTTAGGGGTGTTATTAATGGTAAAATGTAAGTTTTTTTCTAAATATTGTTTAAAATAGACATCGTTTTTAGGGAGTTCTTTTTTTGTAGTTAACTGTAAATCAATAGCGTTTATGTTGTTTAGTGCCAGCTCAATATCATCCATAAAAACATTGATCACAATTTGTACAGATTGTGTTTCTTCTTTAAAAGTAACATCTGTTAAACTGATGTAATATTTATGAAGAGAGAAGGAGAGGAGCGGTATGAAAATAAAGAATAAAAGTGTTTTTTTTAAAGCCATTTGTTGTTTTTTAAACTTAAAACCAATAATTACGCCAAAGTACTATTTTTTGACGATTTTTAAATAGCTGATACTTTCTTTTTGAAAAATTTTGATGAGTTCTAAAATATTTCTGTTTTCGTACAATTTTTCTACATCCAAAGGAATGCAATACTCTATAAAATGATAGAATTTGTTTTTGGGAATTTTTAAATCCGTAAAAAAGAATTTTTTACCTAGTTCGGATAAAATTTTCTTTGGAAAAGCTGCTTTTTTAGCCAATTTTCTTCGGGTTGCCCACAAACGTTCAGAATCTTTAAAAGGGATAAATGCACTTGCACCAACACCTTCAAAAGAATTGGGCATAGTTTGCACTTCATTGGGTTTCATTTTATTCATGGCATCTAATGTCATTGGACCTGTTAATTCTTCATCGGTAAAGGTTAGTAAACTACGTATTTGAGCTGCTTTTTTGTCTTTTGGAGCATTTTTACTATCAATAGTTAGCACTTTTGATAAGTTGATGTTTTTAACAATAATTTCGTCTAAAAGAATTGTTTTAGCTTTTAGTGTTACTTGAAGATATCCTTTTTTCAAACTGTGTTTGCTAATATAAATTAGTTTTGTTTTGTATTGAACAGAGCTTACTTGTAACGAATCGCCCAACCGAACAGGAATTTTAAACGCGCCAATATTATTAGAAAATGTTCCTTTTTTATTTCCTAAATTTAAAACGTGAGCATTTTTAACAAATCCTAAGGTATCAGAAATTGCTCCATATAGTATGGTATACTTTTTTTGTGCTACTAAAGAAGCGGATGAAAAAAGAAAGAGAAATAATATTTTTTTAATCATTAAAGTTTGTTGATGTTGCCACAAAGAAACATTCATTTGTTCTTAAAAATCTACTAATAGTATTGTAAATTTTTGTTAAAGTAACTCAGGTTAATACTCTTTTCAATATTTTTTAACTGATTTTTGCTGAATAGTTTCTTATCTATAGTCTTCAATTTGACGTTTTTATAGTTTTATTTAAGATTTTTTAATCGATTATTTTAGATAAAATGACACAATATTTTCTAATTTAATCAATAATTAAACTGTTTTTTTTATTAAACTAGTGCTATTAAACATGTATATTGCTGGTAATCAGTAAAATAAATAATTTATGTTTTTTTGTTTATAATTTAGGTTTAATATTAAGTACAGAAAATTAGTAGATTAAAAATATTTTGTATATTTGT
>CAMZMA010000240.1 GCA_947311815.1 uncultured Flavobacteriaceae bacterium | reverse complement strand
ACTCTGTTCCTTTTTCTTCTGAAAAAATATAATCAAATAATGACTTCAAAAAAGTCGCATTTATTACTTGAATTTAAGTTTCATTTATTATTTGTTTTCTATCTTTGCCATAGATATTATGAATACATCTTTTTTATTTATTAGCGGCCCAGAAATTATCATTGTCATGCTTATTGTTGTGATGCTTTTTGGTGCAGATAAAATACCCGAAATTGCTCGTGGTTTGGGCAAAGGAATACGTCAAGTAAAAGACGCTACCAATGATATTAAAAGAGAAATTAACGAAACCGCAGACAAACAAGGTATTGATATAGATATCGCTAAAGATTTAAAAAAAGAGGTAAACGATTTAAAAAGTAATATTGATGATTTTACAGGCCCTATAAAAAGACAACTTTAATAACCTGTATTACATATTCGACAATCTATTTCCTTGTCAAACAACCGACAACTAATAACTAATCTCTTTATCTCGACTCTGCAACCACAAATAAAATTGCAACCCGAAGAGAATTGCACCACCTAATAAATGTGTTGCTTGTGTTCCTAAAGGAAAACTAGCGTAGTACATTAAAATACCTGTAAGTGTTTCTAAAAAGATAATACCCACAATCCAATTGACTAATTTATAACCTAAGTTATGAAATTGATTCAAATAAAACATACCTAAATTTACCAATACAATAGCTATAGTAAAAGAGCGATGAAAATAAAATTTAAAACTTGGGTTTAGCAAACTATAGTTTTTATTTTCAAAACCAAATTGTTTTACTTGTTCATCTATAAACTGTCGTACTTGTGTACCAAAAGCAATCTGTATTAAAGAAAAAGCCGCTGCAAACAACAATAATTTACTAAAAAAAGGATGGTGTTTTAATGTGCTGTTTTTTACAGAAACAATAAATAACAAACGCAACATAAGGGCAACAATTACCAATCCTGCCACCATATGAATGGTAATAATAGTTGGTTTTAAATGACTATCTACTACGGTTTTTCCTAACCAAGCTTCAAAAAGCATCAAGAAAAAAGCAGCAAAAGACAAAAGTGTAATTTCTTTGTTCTCTTTCCAAAATTTTACCGATGAAACAATCAGTAACAAAAAGAAAACGCCTGCTACGGCAGAAGATAATCGGTTAATATATTCTGTCCACGTATGGTATTTGTTAAATTTTGCGTAGTTGTGTTTGGTGTATTTTTTCCAAAAAGAAGGATTAAAAACATCCGAAGTTTTGATATCATGTTGAGCAACAAACAAGGTTTCGTTTTTTATGATAATCATTCCCTTACTAAAACTAGTATTTGATTGCCATGTAATTTGACTTTCATCTGTTGGCGGAATGTAATACCCAAAGCATTTTGGCCAATCAGGACACCCCATTCCTGAACCTGTCATTCTTACAACAGCACCTGCTAAAAAAATCACATATACAGAAATAAGTGAGATTTTTACCAATAACGGAAAACGCTTTTTCATGATGTTTGATAGCAAAAGAAAACGTTATGGCAGGTACAAAACAGATTGCTTTGTGTAACTACTCGCCATAACGTTTTAAATTAATTTATGCTTTTTTCTCTTTTTTTGCACAACAAGGTTTTGTACAACCTGGTTTACAAGTAGCTTTGTCTTTTTTATCACAAGCTTTTTTGTCTTTACAACCTGCTTTCTTGCATTCCTCTTTCGTTTTATGATCGCATTTAGCATCCTTTTTACACGCTGCTTTTTGTGCTGCAGTACATTCTTTTCCTTTTTTGCAATCTGCTCCTTTTTTACAATCTTTTTTGTCACAAGAAGCTTTTTTATCACAAGAAGCTGCTTTTTTGTCGCAAGCTTTTTTGTCTTTACAACCAGCTTTCTTACACTCTTCTTTCGTTTTATGATCGCATTTAGCATCTTTTTTACATGTTTCTTTTTTAGCACAACAAGGTTTTTTACAATCAGGTCCACAAGATTTTGCAACTCTATCTGTTTCGGTAGCCGTGTATAATTTACCATCAGCAATACCATTTACAAAAGAAATAATTTCTTTTTTATTGATTTTTGTAGCGTCATATTCAACAACCGCTAAACTATCTTTAAAAATAACTTTTGCAGAAGCAATTCCCTCTTTTTTAGATAATTTTGATTGAATTGTTTTAGCACAACCAATCTCGCAAGTCATTCCTGAAATATTCAAATTTAATTTTTGAGTTTTCACAGCCGTAACTTCTTTTTTTACGTCGTCTTTTTTGGCCTCATTTTTACAAGCAGTTAACATAAATAATGCTACTACAAGAATTGATGCGATTTTTTGAAAATTTTTCATTGTTTTAAATTATAGGTTTATCATGCAAACTTATCAATAAATTTATTGAGTTTCATACTTTTATGCGATTTTTGTTAGACATTTGCAAAAAATTATGGGCACACAGCAAAAAAAATGGACGTATTTAATCATTCTTTCACTTATTTGGGGAAGTTCTTTTATTCTGATAAAAAAAGCATTAATCGGTCTTACACCTATTCAATTAGGTGCTTTTCGGATGTTAGTTACCGCTATTTTCTTATTAATTATCGGTTTTAAAAGTCTAAAAAGAATTCAACAAAAACATTGGAAATACATTTTATACACTGCTGCATTAGGTACATTTTTCCCTGCTTTTATGTTTGCATATGCAATTAAAGGAATTGATAGTTCTATTGCAGCTATTTTAAACTCGCTAACGCCGTTTAACACATTTATTATTGGCGCAATGGCATTTGGTTTTACCTTTAAGAAAAAACAATTTATCGGTATTATTATTGGTTTGATAGGTACTTTGGTGTTAATCTTAAAGGGCGCAGAACTCAATCCGAATCAAAATTATTGGTACGCTATTTTGGTCATTATTTCTTCTATCGGATACGCAATCAATGTAAATATTGTAAAAAAACATTTGCATGATTTAGATGGATTAGCCATTACAACAGGCAATTTTTTACTCTTAATTATCCCTGTTTTATTGGTATTGCTGTTTTCAGGATTTTTCTCTACTTTCGAGATAAACAACCAAACAACTACCGCTTTAGGTTATATTGTTGTTTTGTCAGTTTTCGGAACAGGAATCGCCAAAATTATGTTTAATGATTTAGTACATATTTCTTCGCCTGTATTTTCTGCTTCGGTAACGTATTTAATTCCTATTGTAGCAGTCATGTGGGGCATTATTGATGGAGAAAAACTAAGTTTGATTCAATTATTAGGTGGCGGAATTATTTTGTTTGGCGTATATTTGGTAAATAAAGCCAAATAAATACCTTGTTACAATGCAAAAATCATCTTCAAAATTACCTTCCGATTTGGTTTTAGATATCAAAACTCGATTAAAAACCTTGAGTGGTCAACTAAACGGCATTGTTAAAATGTTAGAAGATGGTAAAGACCCTGAGCAAATTAACATTCAGTTTAAGTCTGTTGATAAAGGTGTGCAAAAAGCACATTACTTATTATTAGACGAAGTGTACCGAAAATCGTTAGCAATTGGTATTGTAAATGCTGTTGATGCTTGCCCTGGTAACTGCGGAAACGAAGATAAAATCACGTTTTTAAAAAACGAATTCCCTAATTTACCTCTTGCCAACTTAACCGAAAAGCTAAAGGAAATTCAAGCTATTGAAAGCCGATTAAAAGAATTTTCAAAAAAAACAAAATAGTTGATAAAAACCTGTAAGGTCTTTTTTAGCAAGAATTACTACCTTTGTAAGCATAAAATTATAACATCATGAAATACCACGCAATAGACCGTAATTTATTCATCAAAAACCGTAAAAACTTTACAGCAAAAATGAAATCGCATAGTTTAGCGATTTTTAATAGTAATGATATATACCCGATAAGTGCTGATAGCACGATGCCGTTTGAGCAGCATAGAGATATTTTTTACTTAAGCGGTGTAGATCAAGAAGAAAGCGTGTTGGTGTTGTTTCCTGATTGTCCGAAACCTGATCACAGAGAAATCTTATTTTTAAAAGAAACGAACGAAAAAATTGCCATTTGGGAAGGCGAAAAACTTACCAAAGAAGCCGCATTAAAAACATCAGGAATTAAAACCGTGTATTGGTTGCAAGATTTAGAAAAAATTATGTTCGAGCTGATGACACAATGCGATACTGTTTATATAAACACCAACGAACATTACCGTGCTAATGTAGAAACCGAAACACGCGAAGATCGTTTTACCAAATGGCTGTTAGCAAAATATCCTGCGCATTCTGTTGCAAAAAGCAATCCTATTTTACAACGTTTACGCTCTGTAAAAGATCCGATTGAATTAGATTTAATTCAACAAGCTTGTGATATTACCGAAAAAGGTTTCCGTAGAATTTTAAATTTTGTAAAACCCAATGTTTGGGAGTTTGAAATAGAAGCCGAATTTATGCACGAATTTTTAAGAAATCGTTCTAAAAAATTTGCTTACACACCTATTGTTGCTAGTGGTAATAATGCCAATGTGTTGCATTATATTGAAAACAATCAACAATGTAAAGCAGGCGATTTAATTTTGCTAGATGTAGGTGCAGAATATGCTAATTACTCATCAGATATGACACGTACAATACCTGTTTCGGGTCGTTTTTCTGATAGACAAAAAGCCGTGTATAATGCGGTAAATCGGGTAAAAAATGAAGCTACAAAAATGCTAGTTCCAGGTACAGATTGGGCAGCATATCATAAAGAAGTAGGTAAATTAATGACGTCAGAATTATTAGGTTTAGGTTTATTAGACAAAGCTGACGTACAAAACGAAGACAAAAATTGGCCCGCATATAAAAAGTATTTTATGCACGGAACCTCGCATCACATGGGTTTAGATACGCATGATTACGGTATTTTAACCGAACCAATGCAAGCCAACATGGTATTTACTGTAGAACCAGGTATTTATATTCCTGAAGAAGGTTTTGGTATTCGTTTAGAAGATGATGTAGTGATTCAAAAAACAGGAGAACCCTTTAATTTAATGCGTAACATACCTATTGAAGCTGATGAAATTGAAGATTTGATGAATCGTTAATTTTTATCCTAAAAAAGTTTAAAACCTTAATTATATTGGTGTTAAAAATATTTTTTAACACCATACTTCTTTTTTGTACCTTTGAAATTCAATCATGTTTTATGACTAAAAATTACGATTACATCATTATAGGAAGTGGTTTTGGAGGCGCTGTAAGTGCTTATCGATTATCGCAAAAAGGATATAAAGTACTCGTCATAGAAAAAGGAAAATGGTACCAAGCAAAAGATTTTGCAAAAACCAATTGGAACTTAAAAAAATGGCTTTGGATTCCGTTTTTACGTTTCTTCGGAATCATGAAAGTTAGTGTCTTTAGGCACTTACTTGTTTTGTCAGGCACAGGTGTTGGCGGAGGTTCTTTAGTGTATGCAAATACACTACCCGTTCCTAAAACTCCTTTTTTTAATTCAGGAAACTGGCAACATTTAGCAGATTGGGAAAACGAATTAAAACCCTTTTATAAAACGGCTTTAAAAATGTTAGGAGCTGCTAAAAATCCTCAATTATTTGACGGCGATTTTCAGCTACAACAACTTGCTAAAAAAATGGGAATTGAAGAAAAATTTGAACACACCAACGTAGCTGTTTATTTTGGAGAAAAAGGTGTTACCGCCAAAGACCCTTATTTTAAGGGCGAAGGGCCAGATCGTTCAGGATGTACTTTTTGTGGTGCTTGTATGACAGGGTGTAAAGAAAATGCAAAAAATAGTTTAGATAAAAATTATTTGTATTTGGCACAAAAAAAAGGAGCAACCATTCTTGCCGAACAAGAAGTATATGATGTGCTTCCGTTAGATAAAAAAAATGGAGAAACAGGATATCAGGTTTTTAGTAAATCAAGTACCCGTATTTTTAAAAAGAAACATGTTTTTACAACAAAAGGAGTTGTTTTTTCTGGAGGAGTTTTAGGAACGATAAAGCTTTTGTTAAAAATAAAAAAGAAATCATTACCTAATATTTCATCAACCTTAGGAGAAAATATACGTTCTAATAACGAAACCTTAATTAGTGTATCTAAGTTAGATAAAAACAGTAATGTTTCTAAAGGAGTTGCTATTGGTTGTGTATTACACACCGATGAAAACACACATGTAGAAACCGTACGCTATGGTGAAGGATCAGGTTTTTGGAAAATAGGTCATTTACCATTTACAACAGGTTCTAATGTATTTATTAGATTGTTTAAAATGTTGGTGAATTTTGTAAAATCACCCTTTTCATATGTGAAAATTTACTTTATAAATAGTTGGTCTAAAAGTAATATTGTCTTATTGTTTATGCAAACGGTAGACTCAACATTGTCTTTAAAACGAGGTCTTTTTGGCATTATGAAATCTACTGTTTCATCGGGTAAAAAACCGAGTCCGTTTATACCAGCATCCATTTCTTTAGCAAAAAAATACGCACAAATAACAGAGGGCAAAGAAATGTCTTTTATGCTAGAAACCTTATTAGGTATTCCTTCTACTGCACATATTTTAGGAGGAGCGGTTATGGCAGAAGATGCCTCAAAAGGGGTTATCAATAAAAATAATGAAATTTTTGGGTACAAAAACATGTATATTATTGATGGATCTATGATATCGGCAAATATTGGTGTAAACCCGTCTCTTACCATTACTGCAATTGCCGAAAGAGCAATGAGTAAAATAGATGAAAATATTTTTTAGCTCCCTAAAGATATCTATTTTTGTCTTATGCAAAAATTCATCACCTATAAAAACGCAAAAATTCATTTTTCATCCACAGGAAAAGGAAGTGCAATTGTACTTTTACACGGATTTTTAGAAGACATTTCGATGTGGAAAAATATTGTTCCAATACTTTCTAAAAAACACCGTGTTATTACTATTGATTTGCTTGGTCATGGTAAAACCAAAAACATTGGTTATGTACACACTATGCAAGATCATGCTAAAATGGTGCATGCAATTTTACAACATTTACAATTGCGTAGGTATTTTTTAATTGGTCATTCTATGGGCGGATATATTGCATTGGCATACGCAAAACTGTATCCTAAAACAATAAAAGGAGTATGTTTACATAATTCTACTTTTCATGCAGATGATGATGAATTGAAACAATTGAGAATAAGAGCAAACAAAATGGCACAAACCAATTTTAAACAATTGGTACAAATGTCTTTTACAAATTTGTTTAGCGAAAAAAGTCGAAGCCTCTTTAAAAAAGAGTTAAAAGAAGCCTTACAAATTGCCCTAAAAACTCCTTTACAGGCTTATATTGCATCTCAAGAAGGCATGCGAATTAGAGAAGATTCTGAACAATTTTTTAAAAATGCGCTCTTTAAAAAAACAATCATTATTGGTAAAAAAGATAGCGTAGTAAAGGTTGATAAATTAGTAGAATTCGGTAAAAAACATCAAATAAAAACCTATTTATTTTCTAACGGACACATGAGTCATATCAAAAATAAAAACGAGTTGATTATTGCATTACAAGAGTTTGTGGCTTCGACTACGCTCTAGTTAATGTTAAATTAACTGCAAATTCTACTCTTTCAAAGCATTCCACCCTTGTGCCTTCAATTCAATTTCTTGGTCGGCTCTGGTTACTAAATTTATTCCTTGATTTTTTTCGGTAATATGCCCGATAATCGTAAAATTAGGATTGGCTTTTATCTTATCAAAATCAGAAATTGCAACGGTAAAAAGAAGTTCGTAATCTTCACCACCGCTTAAAGCTACCATAGTGCTATCCATATTAAATTCTTCGCAGGTTGAAATTACTTGAGGGTCTAATGGAATTTTATCTTCATAAATTTTACATCCAACGTTACTTTGCGAACAAATATGCATGATTTCTGAAGATAATCCGTCAGAAACATCAATCATAGCCGTTGGTTTTACGTCTAGTTCTGCTAAAATTTCTACCACATCTTTTCTTGCTTCTGGTTTTAACTGACGTTCAATTAAATAGGTATAATTATCTAAATCAGGTTGGTTTTTAGGATTTACTTGAAACACTTGTTTTTCTCGTTCTAAGACTTGCAGCCCTAAATATGCCGCACCCAAATCGCCAGAAACCACAATTAAATCGGTTGGTTTAGCGGTATTTCTATACACAACATCGCTCTTTTTTGCAGTACCAATTGCAGTGATTGAAAGTAGCATTCCTTTGGTAGATGATGTGGTATCACCACCAATTAAATCAATTTTATAGGTGTTGCATGCTAATTGAATTCCTGCATACAATTCTTCTAAAGCCTCTAACGAAAATCGGTTAGAAACAGCCACAGAAACCGTAATTTGTTCTGCTTTTCCGTTCATAGCATACACATCCGATAAATTAACCATAACCGCCTTATAACCTAAGTGTTTAAGCGGCATATAACTCAAATCGAAATGCACTCCTTCAATCAATAAATCGGTGGTAATTAAGGTTTGTTTTTTGGTTGATTTTAATACCGCCGCATCATCTCCAACTCCTTTAAAAGTTGATGAATTTTGTATCGTAAAATGCTTGGTTAAATGATTGATTAGCCCAAATTCACCTAATTCTGCTAATGTTGTTCTTTGTGTATTCTTATTTTCTAACATCTTGCAAAGATAAAAACATCTACATGAATTTTGACAAAACCTTTATTTTATTGATAAAAAATAGTTGTAAAAAACCATATTTTGTATGTATATTTGCGCTCTATTTAGAATTAATCTATTTAAAAATTATGATACAAGTCTCAGATATCGCAAAAAAGAAAGTAACTGAATTAATGGCAGATGAAGGCTATAATGTAGCTACAGATTTTGTGCGTGTAGGTGTTAAAAGCGGCGGATGTTCTGGTTTGTCTTATGATTTAAAGTTTGACAAATCTAAAAACGAAGAAGATAAAATTTTTGAACACAATGATGTGAAAATTATTGTTGACAAAAAAAGTTTCCTCTATTTAATAGGTACCACTTTAGATTATTCTGGAGGATTAAACGGAACAGGTTTTGTTTTTAACAACCCTAATGCGAGCAGAACTTGTGGGTGTGGAGAGTCATTTTCATTATAGTTCATAAAGTTTGAAAGTATAAAAAAGTTAAAAAGGAATGGCAAAATTTAATTCTTTTGAAGAAATTTTATCTTGGCAAAAAGCTAGAGAATTAAATATTGTAATTTATAAAATAACCAATTCTAATCTTTTATTTTCTAAAGATTTTGGATTAAGAGATCAGATTAGAAGAGCGTCTGTTTCAATATCATCAAATATTGCTGAAGGATTTGAAAGACAGACAACAAAAGAATTTATTCGGTTTTTATATATCGCAAAAGCATCAGCAGGAGAAGTTCGTTCTCAATTATATTTGGCTTTTGATATCAATTATATTAATGAAAAGGATTTTAAAAATTTAAAGTTACAAGTAAATGAAGTTTCAAAATTAATAAGTGGTTTGTTAAAATACCTACACGCTACTTTATAACTTTTAAAACTTTCTACTTTAGAACAATATACACCAATAGTATGAAATATACTGAAGACGATTTAGAAAAAGAGTTAGAAAACCAAGAATACAAATACGGTTTTTACACAGATATTGAAAGCGAAACCTTTGCCAAAGGATTGAACGAAGATGTGGTACGCGCTATTTCTAAAAAGAAAAACGAACCCGAATGGATGACCGAATGGCGATTAGAAGCGTTTCGAGTTTGGAAAACTATGGAAGAACCTGATTGGGCAAATGTGCATTACGCAAAACCAAAGTTTCAAGACATTGCCTATTATTCTGCTCCCAAAAAGAAACCAAAATTAAATAGTTTAGATGAAGTTGATCCTGAACTGTTAGACACTTTTAAACGATTAGGGATTTCTTTAGACGAACAAAAACGTTTGGCAAATGTGGCCGTAGATATTGTGATGGATTCCGTTTCTGTAGCTACTACTTTCAAAAAAACATTGGGCGAAAAAGGAATTATTTTCATGCCCATATCCGAAGCCATTCAAGAGCATCCTGAATTGGTAAAAAAATATTTAGGAACCGTTGTGCCTATTAAAGACAACTTTTATGCTGCTTTAAATTCGGCAGTTTTTTCTGATGGGTCATTCTGTTACATCCCAAAAGGCGTAAAATGCCCAATGGAATTATCTACCTATTTTAGAATTAACGAAGGAGGTACAGGACAGTTTGAACGTACACTTTTGGTTGCTGACAAAGGCAGTTATGTAAGTTATTTAGAAGGATGTACAGCACCCGAAAGAGACGAAAACCAACTACATGCAGCAGTGGTAGAAATTATTGTAATGGATGATGCCGAGGTAAAATACTCTACCGTACAAAATTGGTATCCTGGAAATAAAGAAGGAAAAGGAGGCGTGTATAACTTTGTAACCAAAAGAGCTATTTGCGAAACCAACGCCAAAGTTTCTTGGACACAAGTTGAAACAGGAAGTGCGGTAACATGGAAATATCCGAGTTGTATTTTAAAAGGAAATTATTCGGTTGGCGAGTTTTATTCGATTGCCGTGACCAATAATCATCAGCAAGCAGATACGGGAACTAAAATGATTCATTTGGGTAAGAACACCAAATCTACTATTATCTCTAAAGGAATCTCCGCAGGGAAATCACAAAACTCTTACAGGGGTTTAGTGCAAATTAACAAACGAGCAACCAATTCGCGGAATTTTTCGCAATGCGATAGTTTATTGATGGGAAATGAATGTGGCGCACACACCTTTCCGTATATCGAAGCCAAAAACACCTCAGCACATATAGAGCACGAAGCAACTACCAGTAAAATTGGTGAAGATCAGTTATTTTATTGCAATCAACGAGGTATTGATACCGAAAAAGCCATCGCCTTAATTGTAAACGGATTTAGTAAAGAAGTTTTGAATAAATTACCGATGGAATTTGCCGTAGAAGCACAAAAATTATTAGAAATATCATTAGAAGGAAGTGTAGGTTAAATTGTTTAATCGTTGAGTTGTTTTAAACAAATAAACGCATAAACAAACACACAAATAAACAGAAACACACATGTTACACATACAAAATTTACACGCAAGTATAGACGATAAAGAAATCTTAAAAGGGATTGATTTAAACGTTAAAGCAGGAGAAGTACACGCAATTATGGGACCAAACGGCGCAGGAAAAAGCACCATGGCAAATATTATTGCAGGAAAAGAAGAGTACGAAATTACTCAAGGAAACATTACCTTAGAAGGCGAAGATATAAGCGAATTAGCGCCCGAAGAAAGAGCGCATAAAGGCGTGTTTTTATCGTTTCAATATCCTGTAGAAATCCCAGGAGTTACCGTAACCAACTTTATAAAAACTGCCATTAACGAAACCCGAAAAGCAAAAGGCTTAGAAGATATGCCTGCAAAAGACATGCTTAAAATGATTCGTGAAAAAGCCGCATTGTTAGAAATGGATCGTAAATTTTTATCACGTTCTTTAAATCAAGGATTTTCTGGTGGAGAGAAAAAACGGAATGAAATTTTTCAAATGGCAATGTTAGAACCCAAATTAGCCATTTTAGATGAAACCGATTCTGGTTTAGATATTGATGCACTTCGAATTGTAGCAAATGGTGTAAATAAATTAAAATCTAAAAACAATGCAGTTATTGTAATTACACACTACCAACGTTTATTAGACTATATAAAACCCGATTTTGTACACGTACTTTATGACGGAAAAATTGTAAAATCTGGCGATGCTTCTTTGGCTCTTGAGCTCGAAGAAAAAGGATATGATTGGATTAAAAAGGAGTTAGCATAGAAATTAGTATTCAGTTGGCAGTATAACATGCAAACTGAAAACTGAAAACTGAAAACTGAAAATCAATGGATTTAAAAGAAAAAATTATCGCGTCGCACATTGCATTTGAGAATAAAACAAATGTAAAATCAGATGTTATTAATAAAATACGCACAAAAGCTTTTCAACATTTTGAAACGGTAGGTTTTCCGTCTAAAAAAATGGAAGCATGGAAATACACCTCGCTAAATTCGGTATTAAAACAAGATTATAGTTTATTTCCTGAAGAAGACGTTACGGTAAACTTATCCGAAGTAAAAAAATATTTTATCCACGATATTGACACCTATAAAATTGTATTTATTGATGGTAAATACAGTTCGTTTTTATCAGAAACCACACATGATAAAATGGATATTTGCTTGTTATCATCCGCTTTAGCGAAATCTAAATACAGTGCTGTTATCGAAAATTATTTCAATAAAATTGCAAATCAAGATAACTTAACAGCGTTAAACACGGCGTTTGCAAATGAAGGTGCGTACATTCATATCCCTAAAAATGTAGAGGTAGAAAAACCGATTCAAATCATCAATTTTATTACAGGCAGTAAAAGCGCTACCATGATGCAACCCCGTAATTTAATTGTGGTAGAGCAAAATGCACACGTACAAATTATTGAGCGTCACCAAAGTTTAACAGATAATAATGTGCTAACAAATTCGGTGACAGAAATTTTTGCAGACAGACATTCTACCGTAGATTATTACAAAATTCAGAACGATACAAAAACTGCTTCGTTGGTAGATAACACGTTTATTGAACAGCAATCAAATACAGAATGCTCAGTACATACGTTTTCTTTTGGAGGAAATATCACCAGAAATAACTTAAATTTTTACCAAAAAGGCGAACATATCGATTCTATTTTAAAAGGAATTACGCTTATTGAAGGAAAACAACATGTAGATCACAACACATTGGTGCATCATATTGAGCCAAATTGCGAAAGTCATCAAGATTATAAAGGGATTTTTGACGAACGCTCTACAGGTGTTTTTAACGGAAAAGTAATTGTAGAAAAAGAAGCACAAAAAACCAATGCGTATCAACAAAACAACAATGTATTGATAAGCGATAACGCAACAATTAACGCCAAACCACAATTAGAAATTTTTGCTGATGATGTAAAATGTTCTCACGGATGTACCATTGGTCAATTAGATGAAGATGGTTTATTTTACATGCAACAGCGCGGAATCCCTAAAAAAGAAGCCAAAGCATTATTAATGTATGCCTTTTCTAATACCGTTTTAGAAAGTGTAAAAATACCCGAATTACAACAGCGAATTAATCGTATTATCGCTAAAAAATTAGGCGTAAATTTAGGGTTTGACTTGTAAGATTTTTTGTTTTTATTAACAAAAAAATCGGTAAATTTTTGCATATTTGTAAACCATGAAAATTTATCCGATAGAAACAGGAAACTTTAAGTTAGATGGCGGTGCAATGTTTGGCGTTGTACCTAAAAGCATTTGGCAAAAAACAAATCCTGCAGACAGTAAAAACCTGATAGAAATGAGTATGCGTTGCTTACTTATTGAAGATGGTAATCGACTCATTTTAGTAGATACAGGTCTTGGCAACAAGCAATCTGATAAATTTTTTGGCTACTATTATTTGTTTGGAAATTTTTCTTTAGATGCTTCATTGGCAAAACTCGGGTTTCATAAAGATGATATTACCGATGTTTTTTTAACACACTTGCATTTTGATCATTGTGGAGGTACTATTCAATGGAATGCAGATAAAACCTTTTTAGAATCGGCTTTTAAAAACGCTAAAGTTTGGAGCAATGAACGTCATTGGAACTGGGCAACAAATCCTAATCCAAGAGAAAAAGCCTCTTTTTTAAAAGAAAATATCAATCCCATTCAAGCAAACGGGCAATTAAATTTTATCCATAGAAATGCCAAAGACCAAATTGGGTTTGATGTATTGTTTATGGACGGACATACAGAAAAACAAATGTTGCCAAAAATTACCTATCAAGATAAAACAATTGTTTTTATGGCAGATTTATTACCAACGGTTGGGCACATTCCGTTGCCTTATGTAATGGGTTATGACACAAGACCTTTGCTAACCATCAAAGAAAAAGCAGCCTTTTTAAAAGAAGCAGCCGATAAAGAATACTATCTTTTTTTAGAACACGATGCATCCCATGAAATATGTACATTAAAACACACCGAAAAAGGCGTTCGATTAAAAGAAACTTTTAAATTTACGGATGTATTTAACTAACAAAAAACATAAAATCAATATTAATAAAAGCGTAAATCAATAAAAAAATGAAATTTTTAAAACCACTATTTTATACAGCAGTAATAGCTGTAACACTTACAAGTTGTAAAACTGTAAGCAACATACCTGTGCCAAAACCTACTAATATTTCCTTAGATTTGGTGGAAAAAGGAGTTGCTAAAAAAGCGAAATTAACAGAAGAACAAGCAAAAACTTGGGGGCATTTAGATATTACAAAAGATTCTATTATAGGAATGAGTGTAAACAAAGCCTACGAATTTTTGTCAGAAAGAGGTAAAAAAGGAAAACAAATTATTGTTGCTGTGGTAGATTCTGGAATGGATATAGAGCACGAAGATTTAAAAGATGTTATCTGGACCAACCCGAAAGAAATTGCGGATAATGGTATTGATGATGATAAAAACGGCTATATAGATGATATACATGGATGGAATTTTTTAGGAAACAAAGATGGTAAAATGGTGGTTGCAGACCAATTAGAAATTACCAGAATTGTAAAAAAAGGGATGGATAAATTTGGTGATAAAAAAGCTTCAGAAATTGCAGATGCAGACAAAGAAGCATATCAAGAATTTTTAAAAACGAAAGAAATTCTTGCTAAAAAAACTGAAGGACCAAAAAAGACGGCAATGAGGTTAAATCAAATAGCCAATCATTTTGCGATGGTTAAAAAATTCTTAGGAAAAGATAATTTTACCTTAGATGATTTTAAAATGGTAAAACCAGGAGATCCGAAAGTAGCTACAGCCATTGCAGATATTTCTGGCTTAATAAAAAGAGGATTTAATGAAAAAGGATTTAACGAATACAAAGCTAATTTCGAAAAAAATCAACAAAAAAACAAACATTACGATGTAAATTTCAATTCACGTCAAACAATGGGCGATAATTTAGAAGATATTAACGATAAATATTACGGTAATAACAATGTAATTGGCTCTAAAGATGATGAAAGTCACGCAACACACGTTGCAGGTATTATTGGAGAAACCAGAGATAACGGCGTTGGTGTGAACGGAGTTGCCAACAACGTAAGTATTATGTCTGTAAGAGTAGTTCCTGATGGTGATGAGCATGATAAAGACGTTGCTTTAGGTTTACGTTACGCCGTAGATAACGGTGCAAGGGTAATTAACACTAGTTTTGGTAAAGCGTACTCACCACACAAACAATGGGTGTATGATGCCATTAAATATGCCGAAAAGCATGATGTTTTAATCGTAAATGCCGCAGGAAACGATGGGGCTAATATTGATGTTGTATATACATACCCTAACGACTCTAAAGATTTAAAAACAGAATTTGTTGACAATGTGTTAACCATCGGAGCAATGAGTGCTAGTTATACCGAAAATTTACCCGCAGTTTTTTCTAATTACGGACAAATAAATGTAGATGTTTTTGCTCCAGGAGTTAAGGTATATTCTACCGTACCAAAAGATCATTACGCAAAATATAGCGGTACATCTATGGCAGCACCAAACACAGCAGGTGTAGCGGCATTAATACGTTCTTATTACCCAAAATTAACAGCGAGTCAAGTAAAACACATTATTATGAATTCGGGGGTTAAAATAGGTTTCGATGTCATTAAACCAGGATCTAAAACTAGAGAAAATCCAAAAGGAGAAATGGTGCCTTTTTCAACCTTATCAGTGTCTGGTAGAGTGGTAAATGCTTACAATGCGTTACGTT
>CAMZMA010000239.1 GCA_947311815.1 uncultured Flavobacteriaceae bacterium | reverse complement strand
GCATTATTGTCTTTCGGATGGTCTGGTAGAGCAAAAGATTGGCAACGTTTTGAAGAAGTGTCATTGGTCTTAGCAGGTTTAGCAACTCCATTAGTACTTTCTGTACATACCATTGTATCTATGGATTTTGCTACGTCTATCAATCCAGGTTGGCACTCAACAATATTTCCACCTTACTTTGTGGCAGGAGCAATTTTTTCAGGATTTGCCATGGTACAAACCTTGTTAGGGATTATGCGTAAGGTAACAAACTTAGAAGATTATATTACTCGTTTACATATCGAGTACATGAATAAGGTAATTGTCTTAACAGGTGGTATTGTAGCAGTTGCCTATGCAACAGAATTCTTTATTGCTTGGTACACAGGATCTCCTTATGAAAACTACACGTATTTATCGGTAGGTGCTGCAACAGGACCTTACGGATGGGCATTCTATTCTTTGTTATTCTTTAATATCTTAACTCCGCAACTATTATGGATTAAGAAATTTAGAAGAAGTATTATCATTACGTTTATTATTTAAATAGCGATTAATATTGGTATGAGGTTTGAGCGTTTCGATATTATTGCCATCGTATTAAGTAAAGGACACTTACCATCAACTTGGTGGCGTTTTGAACCTACATTTGTTGATGTTGCTATTTTTATTGGTACTATCGGATTCTTCTTTGTATTGTTCTTATTATATGCAAGAACATTCCCAGTAATTGCACAAGCAGAGGTAAAAACCATTTTAAAATCTTCTGGAGAGCATTATAAAAAATTAGCTGCGGAAGGAAAACACGGATATAACAAAGGAGCAAATGTGCCTAAAGTGACTCCATCACCTAAAACTACAGAAACATCAACTACTGATGATGATTCTGCAAATACAAATACTCTTTTAGATAAAATAGGAAGATTTGACCCAAGCACACAATCCGCAGACGATTTAAAAGTGATTAGTGGTGTTGGACCAAAATTAGAAGGAGTTTTAAATACGATAGGAATTTATACCTACTTGCAAGTAAGTAAAATGACTAAAACAGAATATGACTTGTTAGACAGTATCACCAAAACTTTCCCTGGGAGAGCAGAACGAGATGATTGGTCAGCACAAGCTAAAAATTTATTAAACGGATAATTATGGCATCAAAAGTGATTCATGCATTTTATACTGATGACGAAATATTAGTAGATGCAGTTAAAAAAGTAAAAGAAGCACATCATCACATCGAAGAGGTTTTTACTCCTTTTCCTGTGCATGGTTTAGACAAAGCAATGGGTTTAGCGCCTACAAGAATTGCAATAACATCTTTTATGTATGGTGTTACAGGGCTTTGTTTTGCTATTTGGATGACCAATTATATGATGATTCAAGATTGGCCGCAAGATATTGGTGGTAAACCTAACTTTTCTTAGTGGGCAAACATGCCAGCATTTGTACCTATTATGTTTGAATTAACCGTGTTTTTTGCAGCGCATTTAATGGTGATTACATTTTATATGCGTAGTAAATTATGGCCTTTTAAAGATGCCGAAAATCCTGATCCAAGAACAACAGACGACCATTTTTTAATGGAAATTCCTGTAGATAATAATGAAGACGAATTAACGTCATTATTAAAAGAAACAGGAGCTGTAGAAATTAATATTGTAGATAAGCACTAAGTAGAGATATGAAAAAATTTGTAAAAATAATTGTCGCTTTAGTTGTAGTAAGTAGTGTTGTTTCTTGCGGAAATAAAAGAACAAGACAATTACAGTATATGCCAGATATGTATGTATCTGTTCCTTATGGGCCTAACGGAGCATCGGGTATTGATGGTAGAATGGTAAACCAAAACCCTGTTGCAGGTACTATTGCAAGAGGACAAGTTCCTTTTGAGTATGAAAATACAAATGATGGATATAACAAAGCCAAAGCCGAATTAAAATCGCCTTTAAAAGCATCCGAAGAAAACCTTGAAAACGGTAAAAAAATGTACACTATTTATTGTGCAGTTTGTCACGGTAAAAAAGGAGACGGAGATGGTATTTTAAACCAACGAGATAAATTTAGCGGAATACCAAATTATGCTGATAGAGATATTACTGAAGGAAGTATTTACTATGTAATTATGTATGGTAGAAACTTAATGGGCTCTCACGCATCACAACTTAATAACAAAGAACGTTGGCAAGTTGTACAATATGTAGAAAAATTAAGAAACGATTTAAAATAAGTCTATTAATAGATAGAATATAAAGATATGTATCAATTTTCAGGAAAATTAAAAATGCTTTCACTCGCTTTAATGATTATTGGAGCGTTAGGTGTAGGGTATAGTTTTTATAATACATCAAACGCAACATTGCAAGATGCGAAAGATGTAATTGCAGCAGCACATAGTGGCGGGCACGGAACAAGTCATGAAGAAAAAAAAGATGATAAGCATACAACGATGCATGCAGAAGATAATCATCAAGAAGCAACACATGAATCTCATGCGACAGCAGAGAACCATGATGATGCGCATGCAGAACACGTATTACATCAATTAAAAAACAGACCTTGGTCTGCATTTTATGTATCGTTATTCTTCTTTTTAGGAATTACCTTATTAGTATTAGCATTTTATGCCATACAAAGAGCCGCAGTTGTAGGTTGGTCTATCGCATTATTTAGAGTGATGGAAGCCATTACCGCCAACTTGCACTATGTAAGTATTATAATGTTACTATTTTTAGTGAGTGCATTTATGCATTACAATCATTTATTTCCTTGGATGGCAGATGGTATTTTAGACCCAGAAGCTGCCAATTTTGACCCAATTATTTACGGTAAAAAAATGTGGATGAACACTCCAGGTTGGTTAATGAGAAGTATTGCGTATTTAGCAGGATGGAACTTTTATAGATTTTATATTAGAAAAGGATCATTGGCAGAAGACAAAGCAGCAGAAGGAGACTTAACCGTACACAAAAAAAATTACAACGCATCAATCATATTCATCTTTTTCTTTATGATTACTGAATCTATGATGTCTTGGGATTGGATTATGGGCTTAGACCCACACTGGTTCTCTACCTTATTTGGGTGGTATGTATTATCAACATTTATGGTAACTGCTATTACAGTAATTGCTATTGTAACTATTTATTTACGCTCAAAAGGACATCTTCCTTTAGTAAACGATAGTCATATTCATGATTTGACAAAATACATGTTCGGTTTTTCTATATTTTGGACCTACCTTTGGTTTTCTCAATTCATGCTTATTTGGTATGCAAATATGCCTGAAGAAACCACCTATTTTACAATGAGATTTAATGAATATCATTTACCATTTATAGGAATGGTTGTTATGAATTTTGTATTCCCTATTTTATTGTTAATTAATAGTGATTATAAAAGTATTCCTTGGTTTGTAATTATTGGAGGATTGATGATTATTGCAGGACACTATGTAGATGTTTTTGTAATGATTATGCCAGCAACTGTAGGAGCACAATGGAGTATCGGGTTGCCAGAAATTAGTGCCTTTTTATTCTTCTTAGGGGTGTTTATCTATGCAACATTTAATGCATTTGCTAAAGCAGATCCTATTGCAAGCGGAAATCCATATTTACGTGAAAGTGAAGAATTTCATTATTATAATATTACACACAGAGGTGAGTCTTCGGATCATTAAACGATAAACTTATAGGTTTTATAAAAAAATCCTTTTTAAGAACTAGTTCTTAAAAAGGATTTTTTTATTGAATTATACTACTATTTAAAATGAAAAAAAATTACTATTCGCTAACAAAAGTCATAGGAATTTAAAAATAAAATGTTATTTTTGGCTGACTTTATTAAATTCTTATTAAAATACCCATTTAAAAAATAATATATGCTCGCTTTATTATACATTTTTGTAGCCGTTGCAATCGGAGTAAGTTTTTGGCAAATCACCAGAATATTAAATCTTAGAGAAGTTATTGCTACCGACAAAGACAATGAAACACAAGGAAAAAATTTCTTATGGTTTTTGGTATTTTTATATGCTTTGATGATTTATTCATTAATAGCATTAAACGTAGTGTTATTACCAGAATCTGCATCGTTTGAAGGAGAACACGAAGATAATTTATACAACATTACCTATACTTTAATAGGGATAGTTCAATTTTTAATGCAATTTTTAATCTTTTACTTCTCTTATAAATACAGAGGAAAAGAAGGTAGAAAAGCTAAATTTTACTCAGATAGCCATAAGTTAGAGCTAATTTGGACGATAACACCATCAATTGTTCTGGTAGCATTAATCGGTTACGGTTTATGGCAATGGAATAACGTTATGGATTTGTCTAATGATGATGACGCTATTGTTATTGAAGTATATGCGAAACAATTTCAATGGGAAGCACGTTATGCAGGAGAAGACAATACCTTAGGTTTAGGGAATGTAAACTACATTAAAGGAATTAACACCATGGGTGTAGATATGTCTGATAAAAACGCCCAAGACGATAAAAAAGTTACAGAATTACACCTGCCAAAAGGAAGAAAAGTAATTTTTAAATTCCGATCTCAAGACGTATTACACTCCGCATATATGCCGCACTTTAGAGCACAAATGAACTGTGTGCCTGGTATGGTAACTCAATTCGGTTTTACACCAAAATACACGACCGAAGAAATGAGAATGAATGAAGAAACCATTGCTAAAGTAAAAGGAATAAATAAAATAAGAAGTGCAAAAGGAGAAGAGTTGTACGAGTTTGATTACTTATTATTATGTAATAAAATTTGTGGAGCATCTCACTACAATATGCAAATGAAAATTGTAGTAGAAGAAGAAGAGGCGTTTAATAAATGGATTGCCAAACAACCTACCTT
>CAMZMA010000238.1 GCA_947311815.1 uncultured Flavobacteriaceae bacterium | reverse complement strand
TTCGTATAAAAAAACCTCACAGATTATAAAAATCTGTGAGGTTTTAAAGTTTTATAAAGATAATAAAATTTTACATTTTATATCTTATCTCTTTTCTACGCTCTAAACGTAATTTTACGCATACGTAAGCTTTCTGGAGTAATTTCTAAATACTCATCTTCTTTAATATATTCCATACATTCTTCTAGCGAAAAATCTACTTTTGGAAATATTTTTGCTGCTTCATCTGTACCCGATTTACGAACGTTTGTCAGTTTTTTACCTTTAATAAGGTTTACTGCCATTTGATCGCTTTTATTATTTTCGCCAATTACTTGACCTACATAAATCTCATCATTTGGGTCAATAAAGAAACGTCCTCTATCTTGTAATCTATCTAAAGCATATGCGGTTGCTTTACCAGCTGCCGAAGATACAATTGCTCCTTTTACATCTTCAGAGAAATCACCTTTGTAAGGACCATACTCACTAAAACGATGATTAATAATTGCTTGCCCTGAAGTGGCTGTTAATATTTTATTACGTAAACCAATCAATCCTCTAGACGGAATGGTAAATTCTAAGTGCTGTAAATCGCCTTTTGGCTCCATCACCAACATATCTCCTTTACGTAAAGATACCAAGTTAATCGCTTTTGAGGCTACATCTTCTGGTACATCAATAGATAAGGTTTCGTAAGGTTCTGATTTTACACCATCAATATCTTTAATAATTACTTGTGGTCTTCCCACTTGTAATTCGTATCCTTCTCTACGCATGGTTTCTATTAATACTGATAAATGCAAAACACCACGACCAAAAACGTTAAATTTATCTTCGGTATCGGTTTCATCTACACGTAGTGCTAGGTTTTTTTCGGTTTCTTTAAACAATCTATCACGCAAATGACGAGAGGTTACATATTTACCTTCTTTACCAAAGAAAGGCGAATTATTAATGGTAAACAACATACTCATGGTTGGTTGATCTACTTCAATTCTTGGTAAAGCCTCAGGATTATCTAAATCGGCAATCGTATCGCCAATATCAAAACCTTCAATACCCGTAATGGCACAAATATCTCCGCTTCGTACTTTATCTACTTTGGCTTTTCCCATTCCTTCAAAAACGTGTAATTCTTTAATTCTCACTTTTTTGAACGAACCATCTGCTTTACATAATTTATAATCTTTGTTGATTTCTAAATCGCCACGATAAATACGTCCGATAGCAATTCTTCCTGTAAAAGATGAGAAATCTAACGAAGTTATTTGCATTTGTGGAGTTCCTTCTCTGTACGGAGCTTCTGGAATCGACTCAATTACGGCGTCTAATAAATCTAAAATATTGTCTTTTTCGTCTCTCCAATCGGTACTCATCCAACCATTTTTAGCAGAACCGTAAATGGTAGCAAAATCTAATTGTTCTTCGGTAGCTTCTAAAGCAAACATTAAATCGAAAACTTTTTCATGTACAATATCTGGTGTACAATTTTCTTTATCTACTTTATTTACTACTACAATTGGTATTAAGCCTAATTCTAAAGCTTTTCCTAGTACAAAACGAGTTTGTGGCATAGGACCTTCAAAAGCATCAACCAATAATAAAACACCATCAGCCATTTTTAACACACGTTCTACTTCTCCACCAAAATCGGCGTGACCAGGAGTATCAATTACATTAATTTTTACACCTTTGTAATTTACAGATACGTTTTTAGATAGAATGGTAATTCCTCTTTCACGTTCTAAATCATTATTATCTAATAATAAGTCTTTACGTTCTTTACGATCATCTAAAATTTTGGCTTGATCAATAATTTTATCAACCAAGGTAGTTTTTCCGTGATCGACGTGGGCTATAATAGCGATATTTCTAATAGATTGCATACTTGCTTTTTTTGAAGTTGCAAAAGTAGTGTTTCTGATTGAAATAGAATACGATATGTAATTTTATTTACTTTCATCTGCATCTTCTCTAAATGCGCTAGGTAAAATAGTGGGTATTAATTTGATAAGCAAGGGCAATAACAACGCTCCTCCTGGAAGTAAAAAGACTGCTAAAGCAGGAATCGCTTTAAAAATATCGAGCAATTGCTCTTTTATAATTGATTTTTCTTTTTCTGACAAAGATGAATGCATCGATTTTTTAATCAAAAAAACAACTTCTTTACTTTGTTTGATTTCCTTTTCGAGGCGTTTTTTATTTTTTAATAAAAGTGCTTTTATTTCATCTACCGAAGTCATTATATTTTTCTCCGTTTGCGTTCAGATTTTAATAATTGAAGCTCTCTACTGGTTTGTCCTGCAACTGATGTATTTTCTTCTGCTCTACGGATTAAATACGGCATCACATCGCGTACAGGCCCAAAAGGAACATATTTTGCCACATTATAACCTTTTGTAGCTAAATTAAAACTGATGTGGTCGCTCATTCCGTACAATTGCCCAAACCACAAACGCATATCATTGGCTTCTATTCCCTTTTCTTTGGCTAATTGCATTAATAAATACGAACTGTTTTCGTTATGAGTTCCTGCAAATAATGCCATTTTAGGATGTTCCATCATATAATTAATAGCGGCATCATAATTTTTATCTGTCGCTTCTTTATCAACACAAATTGGCGATTCATATCCTTTTTCTGCTGCTCGTTCTCGCTCTTTTTCCATGTACGCACCTCGTACAATTTTCATCCCTATATAAAATCCTTTTTGATGTGCTTTTTGATGCAATGCTTTTAGATATTGCATTCTGTCATGACGGTACATTTGCAAGGTATTAAAAACAACTGCTTTTTCGGTATTATACTGTTCCATTAAGCCTTCAATCAAATCATCAGCAGCAGTTTGCATCCAACTTTCTTCTGCATCAATTAATAACGGAACCTCTTTTTCTTGCGCAAATTTACACACTTTATGATACCGTGCAACTACTCTACTCCACTCTTCTTTTTCTTCGGATGAAAAGGATTTTCCTTCTGTAATTTTTTGATACAAAGCAAATCTACCAAATCCCGTAGGTTTAAAAACAGCAAACGGAATAGAGGCTTTTTCTTGCGCAAATTCGATGGTTTTTAATGTTTTAGCTAAGGCTTTCTCAAATTCTTTTTCAGATTCTTTTCCTTCTACCGAATAATCTAAAATACTATGTACATTTTTGGTGTACATATTTTTAATGTTTGGCAAACAATCTTCTTCTGTAACTCCTCCGCAAAAATGATCAAACACTGTAGATCTAATCAAGCCTTCTACAGGTAAATGTGCTTTCAAAGCAAAATTTGTAACCGCAGTACCAATACGTACCATTGGTTGATTTTGTATCATTTTAAATAAGAAATAAGCTCTTTCTAATTGAGAATCTGATTTTAAAGAAAAAGCAATTTCGGTATTGTCAAAAAGTTTCATGTAAAATATTTATTTTGTTGCTAACAAAGATACAATTATTCAATTATTTCTCTTTAATTTGTATTTAAATTTATTTTTAATGCAATCTATAAAAGCAGCATCGTATTTTGTTCATTTTCAAGAAAAAGGGTACAAAGAATTAAATAAACTTATTGCTAGAAATAAGTATTCATCGGTTTTCATCTTAGTTGATGAGCATACGATGGAGCTATGTTACCCAAAATTCATTCCTAACTTAGACATAAACATTCCGTTAGAAGTTATAGAAATTGAAGCGGGCGAAGTTCATAAAAATATTGAAACTTGCGTAGGTGTTTGGAATGTTTTAACCGAATTAAATGCCGATAGACGTAGTTTACTCATTACTTTAGGCGGTGGCGTAATTACCGATTTGGGTGGCTTTGTAGCTTCTACGTACAAACGAGGAATCGATTTTGTAAACATTCCGACTACATTATTAAGTATGGTTGATGCTTCTGTAGGCGGAAAAACAGGTGTTGATTTGGGCGTGTTAAAAAATCAAATTGGTCTGTTTTCAAATCCTGAAATTGTGTTGATAGATGATACGTATTTACCTACCGTTTCTCCTAGAGAAATACGTTCTGGAATGGCAGAAATTATCAAATACGGATTGACTTACGATACTAAACTATACAGTCAAATAAAGAAAGATAAAAACCTGTCAGTAAACGATTTAATTCATCGTTCTATACAGATTAAAAACGAAGTTGTTTTAAAGGACCCCAAAGAAAAAGGAATGCGAAAAATTTTAAATTTCGGACATACCATTGGGCACGCTATCGAGTCTTATTTTTTAGAATCTGAACACAAAGAATACCTAACGCACGGAGAAGCAATTGCCATCGGAATGGTTTGCGAA
>CAMZMA010000237.1 GCA_947311815.1 uncultured Flavobacteriaceae bacterium | reverse complement strand
TGTAGGATTTTATATCTCAAAAAAAGCGATGAAAAGTCATCAAAATAACTCCAATTTTAAAGTTTAATTATTGACGTACAGCCATAGCAGCCCCAATAATACCTGCTTCGTTTTGTAGTTTTGCGGGCACAATAGGAACATCAACATTAATTTGATTGATAAATTTTTCTGATTTTTTACTAGCACCTCCACCAATAATAAACAAATCAGGAGAAAGTACTAATTTTAAATGGTTAAAGTATTTATCCAATCTTTTTCCCCATTTTTTTCTACTCAATCCGTCTCTTTTTCTTGCGCCATCAGATGCGTATTTTTCAAAAATCTCACCATTTTTATATAAAACATGCCCAAATTCTGTATTCGGTATTAATTTTCCATCAAAAAATAACCCAGAACCAATTCCTGTACCAAGCGTTATCATCATAACAGTACCTTTGATGTTTTTTCCAGCACCAAAATGAATTTCGGCTAAACCAGCAGCATCAGCATCATTAACAATGTAAAAATTATTTCCACAAACTTCTTTAAATAATGCATCTACTTGTTTGTTTGTAAAATCGGGATGTAAATTTCCTCCAGAAAGCGCTTTTCCATGATGCAAAGGTGTCGGAAAACCGCAACCTACATCACCTTTCCAATTAAAAAAATGAACGAGTTCTTTAATTGTATTTGCTACAGCTTGGGGTGTTGCTGGTTTTGGTGTCGGAATTCGATGTCTTTCGCTTATCAATGTTCCTGTTTCTAAATCTACCAATGCTCCTTTTATCCCAGAGCCTCCAATATCAATACCTAAAACTGTCATTTTTATTTTTTTAAAACTTCGTTAATAATAACACCTGTTGTTCCGTTCGGAAATTCAATTTGTAACAAATTTGCAATCGTAGGAGCAATATCAATCACATTGTATTTCTTTTTAGAGCTTCCTTTTTTTATACCATTTCCATAAAAAATAATAGGAATATGAGTATCATAAGAATAGGCTGTTCCGTGTGCTGTTCCTTTTTTAGTGTATAAAGAACTAATTACAGAAGGATTTGTTACTAATAAAACATCACCAGATAATTTTTGATTATATCCGTTTTGTAAATAATTTAAAACACCAGTTGTAAAAGTTGTGGTTTGCAAGGTTCTTGCAGTAACCGCTTTGTAAATATTTTTATAGTGTATCACTTCATCAGCAATAGTTTGAGCTACGTCATTTTGATTCAAATGTAAAGAAGCTATTTTCTCTTTATTCAAAAAGATTTGATAGTTAGAAATATTTTCTACAATTTCATCGGAATTGTATTGTTTTAAGGTGAATTCATTCACAAATTTTCTAAACTTCTTTGTACTAAAGTAGCTTGCAGGAATTTTTAACGATTTTAAATACGATGGCACTTGTACTGCAGCATGATCTGCCGTTAAAAAAATAGTATAGTTACCTGTTCCGATTTTTGTATCTAAAAACTGAAAAAGATGTGCCAAATCTTTATCTAATCTAATATAAGTGTCTTCAATTTCTTTTGATGCAACGCCGTATGCATGACCAATATAATCGGTTGATGAAAAACTGATGGCTAAAAAATCGGTTACGTCAGTCGATTGTCCTAAATGTTCTCCAATAATAGCAGCTTTTGCAAAATCTACCGTAAAACTATTTCCTCCAGGAATCGATTTTAACAAACTATAATTTTTGTTTTTCTTTCTAAGTTTCGGAATGTTATGCGGAAAAACAGGTTTTTCTTCGCCTTTAAATGTCTTTTCAAAATGATTATCATCAGCAATACTTTCTGTATAAGTAGCAATGTCATATAAAGTAGTCCAAGGTTTGCTTAAATATTCATCTGCTTTTCCTAAAGAATTAAAATCCTGTACCCATTTAGGAAGCGTATTCATATAATAAGTAGAAGATATCCACGTGCCTTGTTTTCCTCCATCATACCAATATGCTGCATTGGCTGTATGACCTGCAGGTAAAATTGAGGAGCGGTCTTTAATAGCAATTCCAATAGTTTTTCCTCTCATATTTTGCGCTAAATGCAATTGATCGGTAATGGTTGTGGTAAACATTCTGTAAGGAGATTTTTTACCTCCATCGCTATTGTTTCCAACGGTTTTGTAATTAGCATCATCAACAACATAAATCGTTTTTTGTAAATATTTATCATACCAATTGTTCGATATAATTCCGTGATTTGTAGGTGTAGTTCCTGTATAGATTGATGCATGCCCAACTGCCGTATAGGTAGGAATATAATTGATATGTGCATTTTCTAATGAGAAACCTTGATTTAAAAGACGTTTAAAACCGTCATTTCCATATTTATTGGCAAACCGAATTAAATAATCATAGCGCATTTGATCGACAACAATACCTACAACTAACTTTGGTTTTTGGCTTTTAATTGATTGAGATTTACATCCTAAGGATAAGATGAAGAAACTAAATAGTAGGAAAATATTTTTTTTCATGGTGTTTTTATATTAAAAGCTCAAAAATACATATTCTTTCTTATTTTAGCAGAAAGAAATTAAATTAAATGAATTACTTAGAACACATAGGTAAATATTTTATAATGTTAAAACAAGTTTTTACAAGACCCCAAAGAACAAGGGTTTTTAAAGAAGCTTTTTTTAGAGAAATAGATGAACTTGGGCTAAAATCTATTGGTATTATTTCGTTCATTTCTTTTTTTATTGGAGGTGTAATTGCCTTACAAACGGCATTAAATTTAGAAGGACCTTTAATTCCGAAATCATTAATAGGTTTTGCGGCAAAAAGATCGATAATATTAGAGTTTGCACCTACATTTTGCTCTATCATTTTAGCAGGTAAAGTGGGGTCTTATATAACCTCAAGTATTGGTACAATGCGTGTTACAGAACAGATAGATGCTTTAGAAGTAATGGGTATTAACTCGTTAAATTATTTAGTGTTACCCAAAGTTATAGCTACTATTTTGTTTTATCCTTTCTTAATAATTTTAGGCATGTTTTTGGGTATTTTTGGAGGATGGACAGCAGGTGCATTATCAGGTATTTTTACAAGTGTAGATTATATTGCCGGCATTCAAATAGATTTTCAACCCTTTTTAATTACCTACGCACTTATTAAAACACTGGTTTTCGCTTTTTTAATTGCAACAATACCTTCTTACCAAGGCTACTATGTAAAAGGGGGGTCGTTAGAAGTAGGAAAAGCCAGTACAAAATCTGTTGTTTGGACAATTGTAGCCATCGTTTTTGCTAATTATTTTTTAACTCAAATGCTACTTACTTAAAATGATAGAAGTACAAAATTTACATAAAGGTTTTGGCGATGTTCAAATTTTAAAAGGGATTTCTGCCACTTTTGAAGCAGGTAAAACCAGTTTAATTATTGGTCAAAGTGGTTCAGGTAAAACCGTGTTTTTAAAATCGTTGATAGGTTTGCACACGCCAGAAAAAGGAAAAGTTATTTATGATGGTAGAGTAAATACAGAATTTTCAATCGAACAAAAAAGACAATTAAGACAAGAATTAGGAATGGTTTTTCAAGGAAGCGCTTTGTTCGATTCTTTAACTGTAGAAGAAGACGTAATGTTTCCGTTAAAAATGTTTACAAAAAAACCTGTTGATGAAATGTTAGACCGAGTAAATGTTGTCTTAAAACGCGTAAACTTAGAAAATTCTAACAAAAAATTTCCAGCAGAATTGTCAGGAGGAATGCAAAAAAGAGTTGCCATTGCAAGGGCGATTGTTATGAATCCTAAATATTTATTTTGTGACGAACCAAACTCTGGTTTAGATCCGCAAACTGCCATTGTAATAGATAATCTAATTCAAGAAATTACCGATGAATATTTAATTACAACGGTAATAAATACCCATGATATGAATTCTGTGATGGAAATTGGAGAAAAAATAGTGTTCCTTAAAAACGGCTATAAAGCATGGGAAGGTACCAATAAAGAAATCTTTAAAACTGATAATGAAGCCGTTGTAGATTTTGTGTATTCTTCTAATTTATTTAAGAAAGTAAGAGAGGCATATTTAAATGAAACAAAATAAAAAACTCCTTTGTTTTTAAAAAAATAGCATATATATTTGCACCCGCTAAGAAAAGGATGACCTGGTAGCTCAGTTGGTAGAGCATCTCCCTTTTAAGGAGAGGGTCCTGGGTTCGAGCCCCAGCCCGGTCGAACAAAAGCAAGAGTTTACTTTGTTAACCTCTTGCTTTTTTTTATGCAATTTATTTAAAAAGAATTCATTTTTGTATCTTTCCGTACTATTTAAAATTTAATAATCAAAATGGAAGAAGAATTGAAAAAAGAAGAAGCCATTGAGCAATCTAAACAAGAAATGCAAGAAGATGCCAAAGGGTTTGTAGAAAGTATCAAAAAATACATAGTAGAACTTTTCGATTTTCGTCATGATACAGATCATGAAGCAACTATAGAAGCAATAAAAAACGACATACCGTTTAAAGGTGCCACTGCGTGGATTCTTATTTTTGCGGTATTTGTGGCATCTATCGGTTTAAATGCAAATTCTACAGCTGTCGTAATTGGTGCGATGTTAATTTCTCCATTAATGGGGCCTATTTTAGGAATCGGAATGTCCATCGCCATTAATGATATTGATACCTTAAAAAAATCGGTAGCAAATTTAGCAACCATGATTATTTTAAGTTTAATTACTTCTTTTCTATTCTTTTGGCTTTTTCCTCTGAGAGAAGATAACTCAGAATTATTAGGACGTGTAAGTCCAGATATTAGAGATGTTTTAATTGCTTTTTTTGGTGGTTTGGCATTAATGGTTGCTCGTACAAAAAAAGGTACAATTGCCTCAGTAATTTTTGGGGTTGCTATTGCTACGGCTTTAATGCCTCCGCTTTGTACAGCAGGTTATGGTTTGGCTAAAGGAAATTTTGTATACTTTACAGGTGCAATGTACTTGTTTACCATCAACACAATTTTTATTGCGCTAGCAACCTTTTTAGTACTGAAACTATTGAGTTTCCCGATGTTAAAATACGCAAATTCGGCAAAAAGAAAACGAATTGCTCAGTTTGCTTCGTTGTTAGGTGTTTTAGTGATGATTCCTGCAACTTACACATTTATTAGCGTGTTAAAAAAGAGTAAAATAGACAATCAACTTACTGCCTATATTAAAAATGAAATAAAAAGCAATAAATCTTTACAACTTATTGATAGTGAAAAAGATACATCAGAAAAAACATTGCAT
>CAMZMA010000236.1 GCA_947311815.1 uncultured Flavobacteriaceae bacterium | reverse complement strand
TTTGCACTCGATTTGTAAAAAATCAAGACCTGGTAGCTCAGTTGGTAGAGCATCTCCCTTTTAAGGAGAGGGTCCTGGGTTCGAGCCCCAGCCCGGTCACAAAAAAGTTAAGCTTTTAGCTTAACTTTTTTAGTTTAAACTACTTAGCACATATGGCGGAATTGGTAGACGCGCAGCCTTGAGGGGGCTGTGTCCTTATGGATGTGCAGGTTCGACTCCTGTTATGAGCACTTTTTATGGAATGATTATTGTGCTACTTTTCACAGAATATTAACGCTTTTATGATCATTTATTCCTAATATTGCACATGCAAAAAATCATTTTCACTTTATTTCTTGTTATATCAACAAGTATCTTAGCCCAAACTAGCACAAAATTAAAAGGTCAAATTATACATGGTGAGACTAAAAAAATGCTGAGTGCTGCTCATGTTTTAAATTTAAATTCGGTAGTAGGAACCATTACAAACGACAAAGGTTTTTTTGAACTTACCGCCAAAGCAAACGACACCATTTTAATTTCTTATCTTGGGTTTTCATCCATAAAATTAAAAGTAACAAACGATTTATTAAAAGGTAATGAATTGGTGATTGCTTTGTACGAAAAACCCGAAGAAATTAGAGAAGTAATTATAAAATCTACGAAATTAATTGGCGTTTTAGAAGTTGATGTAAAGCAAGTTCCTAAAGATCGTTTTACTAGAATTCATATAAACGGATTAAAACAAACCTATGAAGTAGGAAGAACTATAGGAAAAGATTTTTCATCGCCTATTGCGGCTCTCTTTCAGCCAGTAGATTTTTTGTACAATCTCTTTGGAAGAAAACCAAAACAATTAAAAAAACTTCAAAAACTTAAAAAAGAAGATAATTTACGTAAAATGTTAGCGGGTAAATTTGATAGAGAAGTAATGATGGAATATCTAGAAATGGATAAACAAGAGTTGTCTAAATTACTTTCTGATTGTCATTACTCTGAATACTTTATTAAAAAAGCAAGCGATTTACAAATGATTGAGGCTGTTTTAGATTGTTATGAGAACTATAAAGCGCTTAAAAACGGAAAAATTGAGCGTAACAAACTGCCAGAAAAAAAAGGGTAAAAGTTGTTACACTCCTACCCTCTTATCAACTATTAAAAACTAACTAATAACTAAAATACAGTTGTAATGTATTTGTAGTTATACTTTCTTCTGGTGTTCCAGATGGTTCTTTTAGAATGAATCATTCCTATTGAATTACTTTTTTTAACTTCTTTGTTTATAGTGTCTATTGTTGTCATAATTATTGTTTTTGAATTCTACTTATTAGACGTTGTATAAATCGTTTTGTTACACATTTTAGGTTCTTTAACACAATTTTAAGAACTGTCTTAAAACAAAAAAAACCGTTCAGATTAGCTGAACGGTTTTTACTAGTTTTAAAAATAATATTTTAGAAAATATATTTCAATCCAAATTGCATTTGCCATCTAGATAACAAACTTAAATTGTCTGCATAAGTAGAGTTTAATGTGGTGTCAAAAGCATACGTTGGTACACCTGCCACAACTGTTACTCCTATTGGTTGTGTATTAACAGGTTGTTGACGCACACCCCAATTAGAATTAATCATGTTTCCTACATTTAAAATATCCATAGTGAATTGAATTTTTCGTGCAGAATTTTCGCCAAAATTATAATCTTGAGCAATACGGAAATCCCAATTAGAAAACCAAGGAGACAAGGAAGCGTTTCTTTCTGCAAAACTACCTCTATTCGCATTTAAATAAGCGTCTTGCTTAATAAAACTTTCTAAAGCTGTTCTTTGATTTGCTTGTTCTGTAGCTGTTCCTACAAAATTCATTGTTCCGATATCTGAAGAAGTTGGAATATAAATTAAATCGTTTTGACCAGAACCATCGCCATTAATATCTCCTCCGTAAACAAAACTATATCTACCTGCTTGCGCATACTCAAAGAACGTTGTAATAGTTGTTGACCATTTATTACCTTCGCCATACGTGAATTTTTTGTAAGCAGAACCAACAACACGATGTTTATGACCAAAAGCAGAATTACCTAATTTTGCTACATTTACATTACCTATGTTTGGATTTGCTCCAAAAGTTGCATTTGTAATTTCTTGAGTAGGAGAAATTGCATCTTTAGCATTTAAATAATCATAAGCTAAACTAGCACTCATATTATTTTTCCATTGTTTTTTTACTTGAACAGACATGTTAAATACATTCCCTAAATCGGTATTAGTAACAGCCCATGCATTATTGGTAACATCGGCAGCAGTATAAATTGGTCTTGCACCAGGGCCTTGTAAAGTACCTGTTGGTGTTTTTAAACCAATATTGGTTGCAAAAATTGCGTTGATGTTTTTAGAGTACATTACATCAGAAGAAATTGTTACACCGTTTTCTAATTTTTGATCATATCCTAAGCTTGTTCTTAATACTTGTGGAAATTTAAAATTAGGATCTACTACTGTATAAAAGAAAGAATTTACATTTTGTACTTGGTTTCCTATCCAAACAAAAGGCAAACGCCCTGTAAAAATACCTAAACCACCACGTAATTGTTTTTCATTATTACCATCAATATCCCAGTTAAAACCAACTCTTGGAGAAAATAACCATTTATTTTCTGCTGGTAACTTGGTACTATCATACGTTACGCCATTTCCATCTACATCAAAATATTGAATAGAAGGATCATAACAACAGCTTCTGTCTATATTTTCTTGTGCTTTTTTAGCCGTATCAAAGTAATTTGGTTTGTCAATTCTTAATCCTAAAGTCAAAGTGAAATTTTCATTTACTGCAATTTCATCTTGACCGTATAAAGAAAACTGACCTACATTTGTTTCTGCTAAACTCCATGTATTATTTGCATTATTATCGTCAAAAGCAGTTTGTGCAGCTGTTATTGCAGCTTTTAAACCATTAGGAGTCATATCTGCAGCATATGTTAAGAAATCTGCAACAGAACCAGATGTTGGAAAAAACAATCCTCTTGCACCATATGTTCCTAAATTAAACGAGTTGTCAAATTGAAATTTTTCGAAAGCAAATCCTAAAGTTACGGTATGATTTCCTGCATAGATTTTAAAGTTATTGGTAATTTGAAATACTTTTTGATCTAGTTTATTATGTACAGAAAAAGGTTCATGACCCGCAATAATATAAGGCGAACCGTCTTTCATAATAGTAATAGAAGGTGCTGGTGCTGAAAACGGAGTTCTAAAATCATCAAAATGTGTATATCCTACTTGTAAGTTATTAGAATATTTATTACCAAATCTAGATTTCATTTCTACAATAAAAGATTGTAATTTATTATTGATAGAATATCCTGAGTTTGCAAATTGTAAGGTATTTTGACTTGGACCTCTATTAAAAAATGCCGATGGATGAGCCGCTTTGTCTCTTCTTGCATCTAATTGATTATAAGTGGCTGTTAAAGAGTGACTGTCATTAATATTCCAATCTAATTTAATTATAAATTTTTCGTTATCAGTATTGTGTAGTAAATTTTCATAACCACCTGTAGTGTATCCTATATTTGCTAAAGCAGCAGAAACAGCGTCTAAATCAGATTTTAAAACTCTCGATACGTTCCCTCCTACAGTTTCTCCACCTGTATTCGCTCTAAAACCAGTTACTAAATCAGATCTTCTTTCTAACTCTCCGTTTGCAAAGAAAAATAATTTGTCTTTAATTATTGGTCCTCCAATACTAAATCCTGTTTGTAAATGTTTTAAATCTGCAGCAAATAATTTTGTGCCAGAAACGGTGTTACCAGTCATACCATCATTTCTATAAAAACCAAATAAAGAACCTTTAAAAGTATTGGTTCCTGATTTTGTTACTGCATTTACAGAAGCACCTGTAAACCCAGAAGAAGTAATGTCATAAGGTGCTATATCTACTTGAATTTGATCAATTGCATCTAAAGAAATGGGTTGTGCATTTGTTTGACTACCTGGTGTACCTCCGTCTAATCCGAAGGGATTGTTAAAAATTGAACCATCTAAAGATAAATTGTTCATTTTATTATTTCCACCAGCAAACGATGTTCCGTCAGAACTTGGTGTTAAACGAGTTAAATCGTTAATAGAACGTGTAATAGTAGGTAGTGATTTAATTTGTTTTCTACTAATACTTGTAGAAGAACCTGTTCTACCACTATTAATTACATCATTTTTTGATGATTTAATAACGATTTCGTCTAATTGAGAAGCTTCTTCACTTAATTTGAAGTTTAATTT
>CAMZMA010000235.1 GCA_947311815.1 uncultured Flavobacteriaceae bacterium | reverse complement strand
TATAATTTTTATTGATATGAGCAGCAATACTCTCTTTTTTTGTTTTTTTTGTTAAAAAAATCTGTTTATAACTTTTAATTGTATTAAAAATCGGAATTTGAAAAAACAAAAAAGCAGTGATTCCTAAAATAATAAATTGTTTTTCTCTTTGTAATATTTCAATCTTAAAATAATCTAAAATAAATGCTGTTGATAGTACAATTATCGGAATCCACATCATATAATAATGAGCAAATAATTTACCAGACATATTGCCAAAATACAATTCTATGGGCACCCAAAAGAAAAGTAATAATGCTATAAAGTTTATTTTTTTCTTAGCCAAAGAAACAATGGCTATTAAAAAGCCTAAAAGTAGTACTAAGGAGATTTCATAGCGTCTTGTACTGGTTATAATACTTCCTAAGGTTTGAATAATAGACCTTTTTGCATAAGAAAAATTATAGGTAAATGCCGCATTAAAAAATGCTGAAAAACTATGAGTAATCAAAAAATAGGCGGTTAAAAACAGCAAAAAGAAAACAATACCTATTGCCATTTTAGAAAAAGGAAGTATTGCTTTTTTTAAGATATCTTTTTTTGTATTGCATTAAATAACAGCGCTAAAAATAAGGCTATCCAAAAAGAAATCAAATTGGCTCTAATTGTAAAATTGATGATAAAGAATGCTCCAATAACTATATAATCAATTATTTTTATTTTTTCTTTCAATAGTAGAGATAGTGATATTAATACAAATAGCGCACCATATTCTTCAGTCATATTTCCACCATCAAAAAAATACCTGAGCGACAATAACCCAAATAAAACGGATACAAAAGCAATTTTTTGAGTATATTTTTCTGAGAGTCTTTTAAAAATCATAGAAAATGAAGTGACAATCAATAAAAATTCTAAGAGTCTAATTCCCATTAAATGTTTAACTCCTATCAGATACCCTAAAGCATTGATTAAATACATCGAGATTCCTTTATGATCCCATCCATCAATATAGGGTAGCTTTCCTTCAAAAAATAAAGTCCCCATATAAGCATAAGCACCATTATCATTATATATGGGCAATGATAAAAGTATTGGTAAAAATAAAATTACAATTGTTAGTACAATATATTTTTTCATTTATTTAATATTACGTCATTGCGAACATAGTGAAGCAATCTCATTTATTTTACACTTTTCTTTTAAACAGATTACTTCGGTCATACTTCCCTCGTAATGACGTTATAATTCGTCATTGCGATGAGGTACGAAGAAGCAATCTCACAATCTTACAACTTCTAATCAACAGATAACCCTGTCTGCCGACAGGTAGGTTTCTTCTTCATTTCATTTCGACTCGTTTCGACTTCGCTCAACGACCTACGCTCAATAAACACCCGTAATTACGTTACAATTCGTCATTACAAACATAGTGAAGCAATCTCATCAATTTAAGAAAACCTAAATTTTATCGTTTGTAAAAACGATTTAAAAGCGGCTTTAAACAATTTCCATTTTTTAATAGACACTTCTCCTGTTTCTCTATCATGATGCGTCACTGTAAATTGTTTTACACGCATATTTTTACTACTTGCCAATCCTGATACTATTAAATTAGGTGCAAACGTATCATCAGGTATTTTTTGAAGATGTTCTTTAAAAGCACTTACTCGCATCAATCGAAAAGGAGTATTTACATCGGTTACTTTACCTCCGTAAAATAATTTTACTACCATTCTAGATATCTGTGTGGTTATAATTCTTGCTAACGGACTTTCTCTATGAATTCGTTCTCCAATTAAAAAATCGTAATTCTCTTTTTCTTTCCAAAATTTTTCAAACTCACTGGCTTTTAGCTCGTTATCGGAGTCTACTTGAAACAACCATGTAGCATCTAAATTATCTTTATATCCTTTTAAAATGGTAGGGCCATGACCTGAATTTGCTTTATCAACTACCACCAAACTTGAATATTTTTTTTCTAAATCATGTAAAATTTTAGAAGTATTGTCTTTTGAACCATCATTATACGTATAAATTTTAAAATCAATCTTTAATTTAGACAAATGATCAGACCAATCTTTAATGACCGTTTCTATAGCTCCTTCTTCATTATAAACAGGAATAATTACTTTTAATTGAATCACATCATATTTTTTAATTAAACACTCCCTATTCTTCCATGATCTGAATGCGATCTATGGACTATAAAATTATTATCTAGTGGTTTTTCAGACAAAAATGTAATATCACAAAAATAGTTTTTTTCCACTGGATTTAATCGCCAAGGAACAACATTTTTATAATCTATCAACCAATTATTTTTTTCTAATTCTTTTATTTTTAAATCATTCCATGAAGTAATAAAATCTACCCATAAATAACCTAAACTCCAAGCTTGTTTTTCTAGTTCTATTACATTATTTAAATCAACTATTCTTAATCCCCCTACATTTTCTTGACTTACAGCTGTAGAACCATCATTTAATAAAACTCCTTTTATTGTTGGTTGCTGAAAATAATGTGTATCTATTTTCCTGATTTTTGAAACATCAACCTTTATAGATTTACAAACATTTTTATAATTTTTTTGAGTTAAATTTGGATTTACTTTTACATACCTTACTAAATCATAATAACGTATCCAACGCATATTTCTATACAAGCCTAGTCCTGCTTTATTAGCTGCTGTAGCTGCAAGTGGGTGATAGTTTCTAGCTAAATCATACAATTGTCTTAAAACTCCTTTTCCTCTGCATTCTACATCTAAATAGACATTAATTATCCAAGCTAAACCGCCAGAAAAATTTGCACCAACATGACCAACTATGTTTCCTTTATCATTTAAACAAATAAAGGATCTCCCATATTTAGCATCACCATATTGCCAATTCCAAAATTTTCTATTTTGAAGTGGATGATTTATTCTATAAACTCGTTTATAAAACACTAATAACTCTTCCCAATCATTACTATTAGCTTCTCTAATTATCATAACTTTTTCCTCCAATTAAATCGTTACAATCAAACCTTTTTAATAATAGTAAATTTTGATTTATTTTATTCACTCCTCTTTCTGTAGTAAAACCTAAAGAGTACCCCTCTTTATCTGACAAAGAGACAACTTCTTCAGTACATGCTTCTTTAGTTCCATAAGGGTAAGAAATTACGTCAATTATTTTTTCTGTTATTTTTTCTAAATATTTTTTAGACTCCTGTAATTCAAACTCTATTTCTTTATTTTCTAAAAGACCTAAAGGATAATGACTATGAGAATGACTTCCTATAAAATTTTTATTTGCCAAATAAATAATTTCTTTCGTATTCATATATAACTCTTCTACCGTATTTTTTTCATCAAAATATTTCTCAAATAATTTATTGATTATCATTTCTTTTATTTTAAAAGGAATTAAAAAATTTAAAATATATTTTAATTCTGCACTTATTTTTTCATCATAAACATATATTTCTGCAGCTCTTATTTTATCTTTTAAGGTATATTTTAACTTGCTAATCTGAAGTACCTTTTTGATAAATTCTGAGGGGTTAATTATTGATCTTAATAAATGTATTTTATGAACCAATGATACTTTTTTATCTTTATTATTCATTGAGTTTACAAAAAAATATCCTTCTATATCTAATGTTTCCATTATTGGATAGCCATATTTATATTGTTCTTTCAATCCATCATCAAAAGTAATTAAAAAGTAATTATTTTTTGATACTAAAATTGAATCAATATCAGCATTCAAATCTTTTATTGTAACAAAATCGCCTTGATTTTTAAATAAACTAAGTTGTTTTTTAAACTGTTTAGGTGTAACGCCAAATATACTAGGATATTTAGAATGAAATTCTTCCCTTATATAATGGTAATTACTAACTGTTAACATTGATTTTCTACGCGTTTTATATCCTCAAAAGTATCAATATCAATACTTTTAGCTGGAGACATGGTAAAGTTAATGGTTTTGTTGGTAAAAAGTGTATTCTTTTTTAAGAATTCTGTTATTTTTATAATGTAAATAGCGCCATTTGGTTGATATACTTTCGGTAACACTTGCCTTGGCATAAACGGAAATTCATTATTTACCAAACCTTCTAAAAATCCTTTTTCATTAATTTTAAACGATTTTAAAGGATGATGTGCTGGCTTTATAACACTTATTAATGAGGTTGCTTCTGATTTTAATAAGGTTTCAAAAGCGGCATCAATATCTTCAGCGGTTCGTAATGGTGAGGTAGGTTGTAACAACACCAAATAATCGAATTCTTTTTTTTGTTTTTTTAAAAATTCTAAAGCGTGTAGCAATACAGGTTCTGTACGAGAATTGTCTTGTGCTAATTCCTTCGGTCTATCAATTAAAAGAACCTTTTTAAATTTTTGAGCATTTTCTAAAATCGCATCATCATCCGAAGTAACAACAGCTTCGGTAATGTATGTTGATTGTAAAGCAGCTTCGATAGTCCAGTCAATTAAGGGTTTCCCTAATAATTGTACCAAGTTTTTTTTCGGAATTCCTTTCGACCCTCCTCTTGCAGGAATGATGGCAATCACCTTCATATTATAAATCTTGAAATTGTTTTTGACAATTCACACTCCAAATTTTATTAGATTGCAACAAATTTAAGAAAAGTTGATCACTATTTCCTGTTCCGAACTCATTACTATGCACATTTTTATTTTTTTGATGTTGGACGCTATCAATTGCTGATACAATAGCATCCGTTTTATAAGGAACGTTCATAATTGAAGTTGCCAAACCTCGGTTGCATTGTCTTGTACCAATATCAATAGTTGGCACATGATAATAAGGCGCTTCTCTTATACCTGCACTCGAATTACCAATGATAAATTTACTTTCTTTTAATAGGCGTAAAAAATATTCAAATCGTAATGATGGATATATTTTTATCTTCGAATGCTGCTCAAAGCGTTGGTATTCTTCTAAAATTTCTTTTGTCCCTAAATCGTTATTCGGATAAATAACAATATAATTTTCTTCGGATAAAAGAACCGCATCTACCACCGATTTTACATCCTTTTTCACATTTTTGTATTCTGTAGTTGTAGGATGAAACATTAAAATAGCAAAGGCATCAAACGGAATTTCATAATATTTTTTCACTTTTTCTAAACTTGGTAAGGTAGCAGGATTCATCAAATCTAAATCTGGCGAACCAATTACATTGATAGACGAAGGTAACTCGCCCATTTGTATCAATCTTTTTTTGGCTTCCTCGTTAGAAACCAAATGAATATGCGATAATTTACTTACCGAATGCCTGATTAATTCATCAATTGTTCCAGAAATTTCTCCGCCTTCAATATGTGCGACTAAAATATTGTTTAAACTCCCTACAATTGCTCCTGCTAATGCTTCTACTCTATCTCCGTGCACTACAATTAAGTCAGGTTGTTGTGTGGCAATATATTTAGAAAAACCTGTGATGGTTTTTGCCAACGTTCTATCCATAAACTCCGTACCTTCATGGTTTTTGTACTCAAATACGTTTTTAAATCCACTTTTATAGATTTCGTTTACGGTAAGTCCGTATTTTTCATCTAAATGCATTCCTGTAGCAAAAATCTGTACATCAAAATCTGTATGATTTTGTGTAATTTTTAATAAGGATTTTAACTTGCCAAAATCGGCACGAGTACCTGTTAAGAATACTATTTTTTTTTGTTTACTCATTTGTTTGTTTCAGTAAATCTATTTTTTACACACCCCTAACCCCTCTCTAGAGGGGAATTTGTACTCTACTAAGTTTAAAAACTTTAATATTTAAAATAATTCTTTTATACGATTAAACAAAGTTCATTTTCTCTTCTTAAGAAATCTTAAGTTCAAGTAATAAACACAACTTTTCGAAGATTAGAAATTCATGTTATTTTTTTTAAGAAGACTGTTATCTTGACTAATTATACAATTTTCTTAAGGGTTTTATTCTAAATCTTTTTCCTTTATTCTAATTCTGTCTTTTCTTTTTAACACAAAACTAATTCCCCTCTAGAGAGGGGTTAGGGGTGTGTTTTTCATACTCAAATATATAGTACTCTATCGCACTTAACACATTTATCATGTCTTTTTTTACTTGATTGTCAGTAAATCTTAAAATTGAAATACCTAATTCATTCATTTTCTTTTCCTTTTTTAGATCTTTATTATACACTTCAATCAATTCATGCGAATATCCATCAACTTCAATACCTAACATTAATTCGTAACAAAAAAAATCTAAAATATAATTACCAATTGGTTTTTGACGATGAAAATCATAACCATATAGTTGTTTTGTTTTTAATTTTAGCCATAAAAATATTTCTGCTTCGGTTGAATTATTTCTTAATTCCCTAGCATATTCTTTTAACTTCGAGTTGTAGGGAATAATTTTTCTTTTTTTCATAAACTTTTGTATTATTTAGCTCCAACTTTACACACCCCTAGCCCCTCTCTAGAGGGGAATGTGATTCAGGATTTAATAATATCTTATCTATCCCACATCACTCCAACTCACATGTTTATCATTATCTATATTATTTAACGCTGTTTTGCCTAAAATATCGTTGTATTTATCGGCTAAAATTTCTCCTGTTCCAGGTCTTTTTACCCAAATGTTTTCTTTGGTGAATTTTTCTCCTTTTTTTATCGATTTAATCGTTACCACTGTTGCAAATGCAAAATCAATCGTTACTTGTTCTTCTTTTGCAGGTTCTTTGGTACCTCCTCTCATGTGCCAAATCAATTTACTTCCTTCAATCAATTTTTTACATTGCTGCTCATCCATAGAACATACAATATCGGGGCCTGTACGTTGTAAATGATCGGTAAAATGACGCTCTAAAATACTTGCTCCTAACGCAACTGCACCAAAACATGCGTGATTGGTAAGTGTGTGATCTGATAAACCAAATACATTTTTTGGAAAGGCTTCGGATAATTCGGTCATCGCGCCAAAACGCACCAAATGAACAGGTGTTGGATATAAATTTGTAGTGTGCAACAATGCCAACGGAACATTTGCTTTTTCAAAAATAGCGACTGCTTTGGCAACACTTTCAATCGTGTTCATTCCTGTGCTTAAAATAACAGGTTTACCAAAAGAAGCAATATGTTCTAATAGCGGATAATTATTACATTCGCCCGAACCTATTTTATAGGCTTTTACGTTCATTCTTTCTAACCTTTCTGATGCAGCACGAGAAAAAGGGGTAGAAATAAAAATCATTCCTTTGCTTTCTACATAGTCTTTTAAGGCGATTTCATCGGCTTCATCTAAAGCACAACGTTTCATAATTTCGTAAATAGAAACCTTAGCATTTCCTGGAATTACTTTTTTGGCAGCACCACTCATTTCGTCAGCTACAATATGTGTTTGGTGTTTTACACACTCTGCTCCTGCTCTGTGGGCTGCATCTACCATTTCTTTGGCAACTTGCAAAGATCCTTCATGGTTAATCCCTAATTCTGCAATGACAAATGGCGGATACTCTTGCCCTATTTTTCTTCCTTGTATTTCTATAAATGGTTTCAATCTAATATCGAATTTAAAAAATGTTTAAATGTAGCAACCTGACTCTCGGTTGTAAATGTATTTTTAAAGGTTTCTTTTCCTTTTTCTGATAACAAATGTAGCTTTTCTTTATCAGAATACAAATTAACAATTTTTGATATCATTTGTGCTAAATCATCACATAAAACGGCATTTTCTGAAGTTATTTCAGGATAACAAGCCACCGATGCTTTTGTGGCAACCAATACTTGCTGATAATTTAAAATTACAGGGATTCTAGTTCTTGTACCTGTATTGTATTCCCAAGGAACGATATGAATATCTTGCGGATGCATTACCGAACCTAAATCTTGTACAAAACCCAAACATGTAATATTCGGGTCTTTTAATTTTTGTTGTAAACTGGGTTGTGCTCTTTTAATGCTACCGATTACTTTTAGTTGAATATTCGGAATTTCCTTTTTAATAGCAGACCAACAAATATCTAAAAATCGTTCTAATCCCAAACGGTTTGCTGTGGTTCCCATGCCGCCTAAATGGACTAGATTCGGAGTTTTATTTGCTGATAATATAGGCGTAATTTCTTTGTAAGTAGTCGGAATATACAACGCTTTTTTACCAGAAATAGCTTCAATTTCTGCGATTTCTGTAGCAGATCCCGAAATACATGTTGTTACTTCTTTGACCAACTCATTTCTACACGTTTTTTTTGAAAGGTATGGAAACGTTTGTTTAATGAGGGTTTTGCTCTTAGTAATGCCAATTTATATTCCCAATCATGATGCGAATAAATTACAGGAATGGTTAATTTTGATTGCCAAGACCAAATAGCTGCCCAACGCCATTCGGCAATGATAGCATCTATCTCATTCTCTTGTATAAATTG
>CAMZMA010000234.1 GCA_947311815.1 uncultured Flavobacteriaceae bacterium | reverse complement strand
CTCTTACCACCGATCTTATGGCGGCATTCATTCCTGGAGAATCGCCTCCAGAAGTCATCACTCCTATTTTTTTAATTTTCTTCATAAATCGATTGTAAAATTACTCATTTTTGATGAATTTATCCGAAGAAACTGCGAAAACGATTTCGACTTACATATATATCTACATATGAACTTAACGGATATATGACGGTACGACATAAGACTTACGTCGTTTATTTTAACAAGTTAAAAAACAATTTAATATCGATTAATTACCATTTTTTTAATAGTTATCATTCCTATTTTAAGCTGTACATTTGCCATACACAAAACAATACATGTATTTTTACGATTTACCATTAAACAAACCTATTTTAAAGGCACTCTACGAGAAAAATTACGAGAAGCCAACACCTATTCAAGAAAAGGCAATTCCGCTAATTCTTGATAAAAAAGATGTGATTGCTACTGCTCAAACAGGTACAGGAAAAACTGCTGCGTTTGCATTGCCTATTTTACAACAGTTGTTCCGCAACCAAGACACCGCTAAAAAAAGCAAGAAAATACGAGCTTTAATTGTAAGTCCTACCAGAGAATTAGCCATACAAATTGAAGAAAATTTTGCTTCTTACGGTAAATACACCAATTTACGCAGTACGGTTTTGTTTGGCGGCGCTTCTATTGAACCACAAAAAGAACGTTTAAAAAAAGGTGTCGATATTTTAATTGCTACTCCTGGTAGATTGTTAGATTTACACAAGCAAGATTGCGTGAATTTAGACTATATTGAAACCTTGGTATTAGATGAAGCCGATTTAATGTTAGACATGGGTTTTATTGATGATATTAAAAAAATTGACCGCCTTTGTCCTGATAAAAAACAAGTGTTACTTTTTTCTGCCACCATGCCAACAAAAGTGATAGATTTGGCAAACACTTTGTTAAATAATCCAGAAAATATTGCTGTTACGCCTTCGTCATCTGCCGCAAAAGGAGTTTCTCAATTTTTATTTTACGTACCCAAACAAAAGAAAATTGAATTGTGCTTACACATTTTAAGGAATTCTATAAAAGGACGCATTCTTATTTTTAGACGCACCAAATTTGGCGTAGATAAATTAGAAAAAACATTGTTAAAAAACGGTTACAACGCCACTAGTATTCACGGAGACAAAACCCAAACTGCACGACAAGAAGCCTTACAACAATTTAAAAATAAAGAAGTAAATATTTTAATTGCTACCGATGTTGCTTCTCGTGGGTTGGATATTTCTGGTTTAGATGCCGTTATTAATTTTGATATTTCTAATGTGCCCGAAATTTATGTACATAGAATTGGTAGAACCGCAAGAGCAGGAAAAGTAGGGTCTTCTTATTCTTTTTGTGCTGCTGATGAAAAGAAATACATCTTAGATATTCAAAAATTGATACAAAAAAAGATTCCTGTTATAGACGATCATCCGTATCTTTTAAATCCAAAAGCAACGCCCGAAGTTCATAAAAAGAAAGGGAGCAAATACAAAAAAGGACGAAAATCTGAAGCGTCTAAAAAGAATAAAAAACGCTGGTATTAAAAAACTAGAATCCATTTTATTAGCCTAACGGATATAAGACCTTACGACCTAAGATTTAAGTTCTTTATTTTTAACAAGTTAAAAAACAATCTAATATCGGTTAATTTTCGTCTTCTTTAATACTAAAATATAAAACAAAAAATGCTCCGAATATTTCGGAGCATTTTTAATATTAGTCTATAAAATTTTTACATTTTAGTGGTCGTCATTTTAATGGTAGATTTTATTTTCATTCCATTAGCAGACATATCCATATTCATGTCAAAAAAAGTTGGAATTCCAATTTCTCTATCAATTTTTAGAGATCCTGTAACATCACCTGTACCTGCTCCTGAAATTTTACCAGATAAATCTACATCTACACTTTCTTTGGTGATAGATTTAACGGTATAAACAAATTTCATTGTCATACCTTGATTGCTTTTTTCTGCAGTCCAAGTACTTCCTACCTTTACAGCTTCTTTAGGATATACAACATTGTTCGATTGATTTGTAAATTGATCTGCCCCAGGCATATTAGGTACAACTTTTGTATCGGTAATATTACCTAATGCATCTGTTTTAGAAGTCACCACCATTTTTAACATCGGGCCTATTTGTGCTTTTAGCATTTTTCCTTTATCATCTAAATCTTCATCTTTTGTATTCGAATCATAAGACATGGTCATACCTTGTTGCATCATATCCATAGAAATTCTTTTAAAACTCATTTCGGTTTCAAAAGCATTTTCTTTTGCATCAATTACTTTGGTTTCCATTTCCATTTTCATCCCCATAAATCCTGCTGATCCCATATCATTATTCATGTCCATTTTTACTAGATATTTAGCTCCTTTTGTATGATGCACACGTAATATTACTGATTCTTGTGCGGTTGTTACCATAGTTACTGCAACTAATAGTAATGTGAAAAATTTCTTCATGTTGTTTTTTGTTTTTATTTATTTTTAGCTTGTAAATATAATATGTTTTTTTTGAATTGCTTTATTTTATACTAATTATTGATTATATTTACCTGAATTTCATTCGTTTTTAAATCCTTTTACATGCCTTTTAAGTTTAAAATATCTTTTTTTATTATTTTTTTGATGATTTCAAATATTGGATTTTCTCAAAAAAAACCTTTAACAATTACCCCCCAACGAAACAGTAACAATTCTATTGATTTTTATTATACAAAAACAAACCCTGGTAGCAAGCATGTAATCATTACATTTAAGAAATTAACAAACTGCCGTAAACCCAAAGTGATTACGAAAACCATTAAAGGATGGTCTGGTTTATTATTTACTTTACGTCCTATAGATAAAAAAAAGCGCATTAGTTATTCTTATAGATACCAATCTATTAACGGAAACCCGAATGCTAAGATAGATAGTAATTTTGTTTACATATTGCCTTTTAAGAAAGGAACAAAAATAACTGCTTCTAAATTATCTTATCTCGGAAAACGTTTTTTTGGTAACAAAAATCCAAAAAATTGGAAGTATTTTAAATTTAAAACGACCCCAAACACAACGGTAGTCGCTATTAGAAAAGGAATTGTAATAAAAGTTCAAAATAAGTGGAACAGTGATACCACCAGCGGAAAAGAATACGGTTACAAATCTGACGAAAATTACATTCTTATTGAGCATTCTGATGGCACTTTTGCAAGATACAGCGTTTTAGCAAAAAACAGTATTAAAATTAAGGTAGGCGATACCGTTTACCCTTCAACTCCTATTGCTACAACAGGTAGTTATGACACCGCCGAGAACAACCAACTACGTATAGGAGTGTATTATTTAGACCCACATTTTAAATTTCGAAATAAAAAAGAAAATTTAAGGACAAAAAGCCATCATCACATCTACATAAATCCGTTTTATTTTACAGATAAAGGAATTACACAGTTAAAATCTAAAATTTCTTATACGGCTAATTTTAACCAAGAAATTATCACAAAAGAAATGAAGCGTAGAGAAAAGAAAAAATGGAAAAAGAAACACAAAAAATAACCCCATAAAAAAACCTCGAATATTCGAGGTTTTTTTTACGAAAATAATTTTTCTAAATCTCTTGGTTTACATCCCAAGCTTCTAAGGTTTCTTTTAAAGTTTTGATAAACATTCCGCCTAAAGCACCATTTACCACTCTATGATCATACGAATGCGACACAAACATTTTTTGTCTGATGCCAATAAAATCGCCTTCGGGTGTTTCAATTACTGCAGGTACTTTTCTAATAGCACCTAAGGCTAAAATAGCCACTTGTGGTTGATTGATAATTGGTGTTCCCATTACAGAACCAAATCCGCCCACATTGGTAACGGTATAAGTTCCGTCTTGAATATCATCTGGTATTAATTGAATTGCTCTTGCTCTGGTTGCCAAATCATTTACAGCTTTGGTCATACCAACTAAATTTAATTGATCAGCATTTTTAATTACTGGCACAATTAAATTCCCGTCTGGTAAAGCAGCTGCCATTCCTAAATTGATGTTTTTTCTTTTGATGATATTATCGCCATCTACCGCAATATTAACCATCGGAAATTTCTTAATGGTAGATGCTACCGCTTGCATTAAAATAGGTGTAAATGTCAACTTCTCTCCTTCTCTTTTTAAGAAAGCGTCTTTCACTTTGGTACGCCATTTTACAATATTGGTTACATCAATTTCTATAAACGATTGCACGTGTGCAGACGTTTGCACAGAGGCAACCATGTATTTAGAAATTAGTTTTCCCATTCGGGTCATTTCTATAATTTCATCGCCACCATTTACAGAAACTGGTGTTGCTTTGGCAGCAGGTTTTGCATCTGCTACTTTTGGTGCTTCTTGTTTTTTAACAGGTTGTTCGACTTGTTTTGGTGCCGATTTTCTGTTTTCTACGTAAGCCAACATATCGGTTTTCGTTACTCTTCCTTCTTTTCCTGTTCCTATAATATTTTCTAACTCTTGCATAGAAACCCCTTCGGCTTCAGCAATATTACGAACTAAAGGCGAGAAAAATTTACCGCTTTCTGATGTTTTTGTGATTGGTGCAGAAACAGTTGCTATTGTTTTTGTAACTGCATTTTCTACTGCTGCAATTTCTTTTTCTTGTGATTTCTCAACAGAGTTTGAAATAGCAGTAGCCGATTCAGAATCTGTAGATTCTCCTTCTGTTTCTATAATTGCAATCGTATCGCCTACATTTACCACAGCGTCTTTATCGAACAGAATTTCTACTAATGTCCCTTCTACTTCGCTAGGTACTTCTGAGTCAACTTTATCGGTTGCAATTTCTACAACTGCCTCATCTAATTCTATGGTATCACCCACTTCTTTTAACCAAGAAGTGATGGTTGCTTCTGCAACACTTTCTCCCATTTTAGGAAGTCTTAATTCAAATTTTGCCATAAGTATCGTATTTTACGGACTGCAAAAGTAATAAAAAACGATGGTTTTTTGATGAAAATTTCAATGAAAAACGAAAGGGTTAT
>CAMZMA010000233.1 GCA_947311815.1 uncultured Flavobacteriaceae bacterium | reverse complement strand
TTTTTTGAGGTATTAAATTCTCTGTTTGAGAGTTCTGGATGCTCATGAAAATAACGTCTCCATTTAATTACTTTAGACTCTACGTTGTCTATTAATTGTATCGTTTTTTTGTTTTGCGACTGTATTGCTATTGATACAAATAGCAATAATAAAAAAGATAGTACTCTCATAATATTTTAAAATTTTTCTAAAAATAAAAAAAATCCCGCTAAAAGCGGGATTAAATTTTTATTTATTTAGTAAATAACAATTCTCTATATTTAACCAATGGCCATAAATTATCATCTACCATCATTTCTAACTTATCACAATGATAACGGATTTCATCAAAATAGGGTTTCACTTTATTGCAATATCCTTCTGCAGCTTTTTGTCCGTGTAATTTATTTGCTTTCTTACGTTCATCTATCATTTTATCGGTCTTCGAATTAATTCCTGCAATGTGTTTTGATATTTTTTCTATCAAATCTATTTGTTCTTTTGCATGTTTTTTAAAGTCTTTACCAAAGATATTTTTTAATCCGCTTACGTTTTCTATTAACGTATTTTGATAGCGTATCGCTGTTGGAATGATATGATTACGTGCAATGTCTCCTAAAACTCTTCCTTCAATTTGAATACGTAAAATATATTCTTCTAGCTCAATTTCATGTCTCGCCTCTACCTCTACCTTACTCATCACTTCCATTTCTTCATACAAATCAATGGCTTTTTTAGAGATTTTTGCTTTTAAAGCAACTGGCGTCGTTTTATTGTTACTTAACCCTCGTTTTTCAGCTTCCTTTTCCCATTCTTCTCCATACCCATTTCCTTCAAACCTAATTTTTTTAGACGATTTTATATACTCTCTTAATACATTAAAAATGGCACTATCTTTTTTCAATCCTTTTTTAACCAAAGCATCTACTTCTGCTTTAAATTCTTTTAATTGTTTGGCAACAATCGTATTTAAAACAGTCATTGCACCTGCACAATTTGCCCAAGAACCTACTGCTCTAAACTCAAATTTATTTCCTGTAAATGCAAATGGAGATGTTCTGTTTCTATCTGTATTATCTAACAATACGTCAGGAATTTTACCAACAACATTCAATTTTAAATCGGTTCTTTCTTCTGGTGATAATTTACCGCTTTTCACTTTTTCTAATTCGTCTAAAACTGCCGATAATTGCGACCCAATAAATACCGAAATAATTGCTGGCGGCGCTTCATTTGCTCCTAAACGATGGTCATTACTTGCACTTGCAATGGCGGCTCTTAACAATTCTTCGTTTTCATTTACCGCTTTTATCGTATTGATAAAAAAGGTTAAGAATTGTAAATTTTTCATCGGTGTTTTTCCTGGTCCTAATAAATTTACTCCTGTATTAGTTGATAATGACCAGTTATTATGTTTCCCCGAACCATTGATACCTGCAAATGGTTTTTCGTGAAATAATACTTTAAATTGATGACGTTCTGCTACTTTTTCCATCACATCCATCAATAACGAATTATGATCTACCGCTAAATTTGCCTCTTCGTAAACAGGCGCTAACTCAAACTGATTTGGCGCTACCTCATTATGACGCGTTTTTACAGGAATCCCTAACAACATCGATTCATTTTCTAAATCTCTCATATAATTCAACACTCTGGTCGGTATAGAACCAAAATAATGATCGTCTAATTGTTGTCCTTTTGCTGGCGAGTGTCCTAACAAAGTTCTTCCTGTTAACGTTAAATCTGGTCTTGATGCCGCTAAAGCCGAATCAATTAAAAAATATTCTTGCTCCCATCCTAAAGATGCGTTTACTTTGTTTACATTTTTATCGAAATATTTACAAACATTGGTTGCCGCTCTATCAACAGCCTGTAAGGCTCTTAATAAAGGTGTTTTATTGTCTAACGCTTCTCCTGTATACGCTACAAAAATAGTAGGAATACATAAAGTTGTGCCGAAAATAAATGCTGGCGATGTTGGATCCCAAGCGGTATAGCCTCTTGCTTCAAACGTATTTCTGATACCTCCATTAGGAAAACTTGAGGCATCTGGTTCTTGTTGTACTAATTGAGCCCCCTCAAATTGTTCCATCGCTCTACCATTTCCAATGGGTTCAAAAAACGCATCGTGTTTTTCTGCGGTAGAACCTGTAAGTGGCTGAAACCAGTGTGTATAATGTGTCGCTCCTTTAGACAATGCCCAATCTTTCATTGCAGAGGCAACTTGGTCGGCAATTTTTCTGTCGATTTTTGTACCAACTTCTATGGCACTTTTTACGCTTTTGTAAGCATCTTTCGTCATATATTGACGCATAGATTCATCATTAAAAACATTTTTACCAAAGTTTTCTGAGCGGCGACCTTTTTCAATTACATTAACAGGAGTTCTGTGTAAGGTTTCTTGTAGGGCATTAAATCTAATTGTTGACATTTTTTAATAATTTTAATTTTATAGGGGCTAAATTACAAAAAATATCAATTTAAAAAAGAAAACCCCTAAAAAATTAGGGGTAGAACTGAAATTAATTCATTTTTCAAGAATTTTGTCGATTTTTTAAGGACTCGTTAAGAAAATGCCATATATACAAAAGCAAGATAAATAACCAACAATAACATTCCTTTTAATCTACTTAATTCATATTTTTTAGGTAAAAATACTAACGGAATTAAAATTGCCGCTACAGCCAACATCCAATAGATATTTGTAAAAAGCACATCTACTCCGCTTTTACCGACTTCATTTAATGTTTGATTTACTTTTATTGGAGTAATAATTGCGGTTAATCCTAAAACAGAACCGATGTTAAAAATATTAGAACCTATTAAATTCCCTAATGAAATTGCTTTTTCTCCTTTTAATGCCGCAATTATAGACGCTGCTAATTCTGGAACACTTGTACCAATAGCAATTACTGTTGCGCCAATAACACCCTCGCTAATACCTAATTGTTTTGCGATATTTTCTGCACCTTCCACCAACCAAACCGAACCAAAATACAACGCAGCACCACCAATTGCTAACCATAAAAATATTTTTGGATAGCCTATTTTCATCAATCCATCATCTACATCTTCAATTGTAATACTTTTATTTTTCTTCGCTTTTTTAATCATGACATAGACAAACGCAACTAATGACACAAATAGAAATACGCCTTCTAATTGCGAAAGCAACAAATCATTCCATAAAAAATAATAAAGCACTAAAGAAAATAGCATCATTACAGGCCAATTCATTTTGTAAAAATCTTTATCAACAATTAATGGCGATATTATTGCGGTGATTCCTAAAACCAACGCAATATTTGCGATGTTTGAGCCAATTACGTTTCCTAATGCTAAATCTGGCGATCCATTTAACGCTGCATTTAAACTTACCAATAATTCTGGTGCTGAAGTTGCAAACGAAACTACCGTCATTCCAATTATTAGTTTAGATAAATTTAATTTAAAGGATAATGCTACGGATGAACGCACCAAAAACTCACCTCCAACAACCAATAAAACAAATCCGATAATGATTAATACAATACTCATATTTTAACTATTTTTTGCGAAGATAAGACAATCCGTAAGAACCTTAAAAAACCGAAAAACTGTTTCTTTTTTTGAAGTTTTTTTAACTCTAATAAAATTAGAAAAATCATCAAACGCTTTAAATACAAGATTCTAAACATGGCTCCTCCTTTACTTTATCAAAAATTGACAAAAAGTTCCTTTACTTCATTACACTTTTTTCAATTAAGATTGTTTTTAAGTTTCATTTCAATATCGAAAATTAGTAAATAGACTTACATGTTAAAACTAAATTAACTTTTTTAATTTCAAATACCAAACCAATTAAATAGATTTTATTCAATTCATTTGGAAGATATCTTCTCTTGGTTATATATTGATAAAACAATTCTAGAATTACACATTTATGAACCTTTAAAAC
>CAMZMA010000232.1 GCA_947311815.1 uncultured Flavobacteriaceae bacterium | reverse complement strand
TTGTAAACGGAGGTTTTTCTGTTGTTTTTAAAATAAAATTACCATCAAAATCTGTAGTGGTTCCTACCGATTTTCCAGTAATTTTGATGTTTGCTCCTGGGAGTAAATCTCCCGTTTTTGCATCTTTTACGGTTCCTGAAATAGTTGTTTGCGCAAACATCAAAATTACTGGAAAATCGGTAGGAACCACTACAGATTTTGATGGTAATTTTATTTTAAAAACAACAGAAAAACCTCCGTTTACAATTGAGGTTTCTATGTTAGGGTTTAAAACGACCAAAGTAGAAATTACTAAAAATCACCAAAAAGTAGCGGCAACTTTAACAGAAAACGCCACTTCTTTAGATGAAATTGTGGTTTCAGCTTCTAGAACTCCAGAGCGTATTATGGAGTCTCCTGTAACTATTGAAAGAATGGATGCTAGAGCGATTAAAAACACTTCTGCCGTTTCTTTTTACGATGGTTTGGAAAATTTAAAAGGAGTTGATATTAACACAAGTAGTTTAACCTTTAAATCAGTAAACACACGTGGTTTTGCAACTTTTGCAAACACTAGATTTATGCAATTGGTTGACGGAATGGACAATTCTTCTCCAGCATTAAACTTTGCCTTAGGAAATTTATTAGGAATGTCTGAATTAGACGTAAAAACTGTTGAGTTACTTCCTGGAGCATCTTCTGCTTTATACGGTGCAAATGCTTTTAACGGAATCATGTTTATGACTAGTAGAAGTCCGTTTGATGATCAAGGAATTAGCGTTTCTTACAAAACAGGAGTGATGATGCAACAAGCTGGTGGAGATAATATGTTTTATGATGCTAGTATTAGAATGGCGTATGCTTTTTCTGAAAAATTTGCTGCAAAAGCAACTCTTTCTTATTTAAAAGGAACAGAATGGTATGCTACAGATTATAGAAACACTGCTGACGGTAAATATATTGCAGGCGATAGAGATTCAGACATAAACTATGACGGTTTAAATGTGTATGGAGATGAGGTTGCTATCAATATTGGTGCAGCGGCAGGTATTGGTATTATACCAAATGTAAGCGTTAGTAGAACAGGGTATGATGAAGTTGATTTAATGACTTATGATGACACAAAGAGTTTAAAATTTAATGGATCTTTAAATTATCGTCCTTATGGAAATGATAAATTAGAAATAAGCTGGAATTCTAAATTTGGTATGGGAAATACCATTTACCAAGGACTAAACAGATACAATATCAAAAACTTTTTTATGGGTCAACATAAATTAGAAATGAGAGGGTCAAACTTTTTTGTAAGAGGATATATGACAACTGAAGATGCAGGAGATTCTTATGATACACGTTTTGCAGCGATTAACATTAACAGATCATGGAAATCTGATGCTGCTTGGTTTGGCGATTATATTAGCACCTATGCAGGAGCAACCATATCTGGTGCAACTGATGCACAAGCACATGCAGCAGCAAGAGCAGCAGCAGAAAACGGTAGATTATTACCAGGAACCGCTGGTTTTAACGCAGCGTTAGCAAAAGTAACTGCAGACCCAAGCTTAACAACAGGATCAAAGTTTCAAGACAACACAAAATTGTACCATGCAGATGCTAATTACAATTTAAGAGATATTATTGATTTTGGCGAAATTCAAATAGGAGGTTCTTATAGAAGATACTCATTAAACTCACACGGTAGTATTTTTACCGATTATGATGGGCCAATTAATTATGATGAATACGGAATGTACACGCAGTTTCAAAAGAAATTTGATGATGATAGATTAAAATTTACAGCTTCTGCTCGTTATGACAAAGCACAAAATTTTGACGGAAACGTGTCTCCAAGAGTTTCTTTTGCATATGCAGGAGGCGAAGATAAAAATCAAAACTTTAGAGCTTCATTTCAAACAGGTTTTAGAAACCCAACCACACAAGATCAATACATTGGTTTAGATGCAGGTAGAGCAATTTTAGTAGGTTCTGCACCAGATAATTTAGATAGATATACTTCTGCACCATTATCTGTTACAGCAACAGGACAGTTGTTTACTGGAGGAGCAGCAACCGTTTCTTTATCAGGTAGAAGCGCATACGATAATGCATTTTCTCTTAATTCTATTAAAGCAGGATCACCTGCAAAAGCAGTAAACGCTTTGGTAAAACCAGAAAAAGTTACCGCTTACGAAGTAGGATATAGAGGTATTGCAAAAGTTGCAGAGAAAAGAATAGCGATAGATGTAAGCGTATACTATAACGCATATCAAGATTTTATTTCAACCAAAGCAGTATTAGTTCCTTTTTATGGTAAAACAGATTTATCAGACACAGCACCAGTAGGTCCAGGTGGAGCGCCAGTACCTATTGCTTTAGTTGCTTTAAGTAATGGAGATTACAAAGCGTTTTCTCTATACACAAACTCATCAGCAGATATTAGCTCAATGGGAGCAACAATTGGGTTAAACACAAAAATATTTGACGGATTTAACTTAGGGTTAAATTATACATTTGCTAAGTTTACTTTTGACCAAGCGTCTGATCCAGATTTTGAAGCAGGATTTAATACACCAGAGCATAAAGTTAAACTTCAGTTTGGAAAACAAAAAGCTTTCGGAAACTTAGGGTTTAATATGAATGTAAGATGGCAAAGTGAGTATTTATGGGAATCAACCTTTCATGATGCTACTATGGACGCAAGAACTGTTATAGACGCACAAATTAATTATAGCTTTCCTAAATTGAAATCTGTATTAAAAGTAGGAGGCGCTAATTTAACAGGTAAAGAATACTTTAGTGCACCAGGTATTGGAGCAATAGGGTCTCAATATTATGTTTCTTTGACAATTAATAATTAATAAAACAAATATGAAAAATTTTAAATATATAGGTTTATTAGCAGTAACAATTGGTTTTACAGCCTGTAATGTTAATAACGATTTACCAGAAATTAAAGCAGATGTTGTTCCAGAAGTTGCCTTAACAGCAGGTTCAGCAGACTTTTCTAAGTTTGTTTCTGTAGGAGCATCATTTACTGCAGGATATACAGACGGAGCGCTTTTTAAAGCGTCACAAGAAAATTCATATCCAAATATCATGTCAAAGAAATTTGCCATGGTTGGTGGAGGTGATTTTAATCAACCTTTAATGAATGATAATGTTGGTGGTTTGTTGTTTGGAGGAACAATGATTCAAGCTCCAAGGCTTTATTTTAATGGTTCAGGACCTGTAAGATTATCAGCAGCACCAACTACAGATGTTACAGATCATGTTACAGGTGCTTTAAATAATTTTGGAATACCAGGATTAAAAAGCTTTCACTTAGGTGCAGCAGGTTACGGTAATTTAGCAGGAGTGCCTCTAGGATTGGCAAATCCTTATTATGCTAGGTTTGCATCAAGTGCAACTTCAAAAGTGATTGAAGATGTTTTAGCTGCACAACCAACATTTTTTACATTCTCAGAAATTGGCGGAAATGATGTATTAAGTTATGCTTTGGCAGGAGGAGCTGGAGTAGATCAAACAGGTAACTTTAACCCTGCTACTTATGGTTCTACAGATATTACGGATCCAACAGTTTTTGGACAAGTATATAACGGAATGATTAATTTATTAACCGCTGGAGGAGCAAAAGGGGCAGTAGCAACGGTACCTTATATTACAAGTTTACCGCATTTTACAACGATTCCTTACAATCCTGTTCCTATGGATGCAGCAACAGCAACAGCTGTAAACGGAGGTTTTGCTCCTTATAATGGAGGAATTCAACAAGCTTTTGGGGCTTTGGTTGCGTTAAATGTAATGACTCAAGCAGATGCTGATGCAGAAGTAGCAAAAAGAACAATTAATTTTGCTGCAGGTCAAAATGCAGTAGTAATCATAGACGAATCTTTGACAGATTTAGAAGCATTAAATCCTGCTTTTGCAGGTTTAAAACAATACAGACAAGCAACAGCAGATGATTTAATTGTTTTATCAGCAGCTTCTTTTATAGGAACTACAGTAGGTGGTAATCCTCAATGGATTAATGGAATTACAGTACCATTAGCAGATAAATGGGTTATTACACCTCAAGAACAAATGTCGCTTAAAACAGCTACTGATGCTTACAATGCTACGATTATGGCAACAGCATCTAGTAAAGGTTTGGCAATTGTAGATTTTAAAGCAATTTTAGAACAAGCCTCTACAGCAGGTGTGATGTTTGATAACTATAATTTAACAACCGAATTAGTAAAAGGCGGTTTAGTTGGTTTAGATGGTATTCATTTAACCGCTAGAGGTTATGCTTTAATGGCAAACGAATTCTTAAAAGCCATTGATACAGCGTACGGCTCTAACTTTGGCGAAGCAACCAATGGGTTGGCTAAAGCAGGAGCATATCCTACAAATTACTCTCCAGCGTTGAGATAATAAAACACCTTTTTAAGGTAATTTATAAACAGCTTAAAAGATGATTTTCATTTTTTAAGCTGTTTTTTTATTCGAAAAAAATATAAATCCTGTTCAAAAAATAAATTTAGAATAACTGAGGGCGGTAGATAACAAGATGTTTTAAATGCCTAATTTTTTTAAGCTGTACTCAAGTTTTAATAAAAATAAGCTATTAAAATTACCAAAATAGCATTTAACCAAACAGTTTAGTCTATATCTTTTTTGTCGCCTTTTTTGGGCGATAATTTATAAATTAAATACCCAAAACCTACTACAAAGTGTAAAATCAATACTATTATAATTACGATAGTTGTGGTGC
>CAMZMA010000231.1 GCA_947311815.1 uncultured Flavobacteriaceae bacterium | reverse complement strand
TTACACCAAATGCTAATGCTAATGGTAATGCTACGATACCTGCGGTAATACCGCCAAATAAATCGCCTTTAAAGTGTTTGAAATTAAATAAATTTTTCATTGTATTATGTGTATTGACAAGTAAAAAATCTTACTTGTTTAAATGTTATCCTTTAAAATAATATTGTGTTAAATAATAAATTGACAAGCTCAATAGCGAAACCAATATTGAGTTTATTAAGAGGTTGTTATACCAATTCTGGAGGGCGCAAAAAAATATCTAATTCTAAATTTAGATAAATTACCTGATAAATAAATAAAGGTTTGTTTTTTGTAATTGATGGTAAAAACAGCACATTATTATTTTCAAATATGGGCAGATTTTCATCAGTAGTTTCTTCAGAAGAAGTGTCAGATTCTGATTTTTCATCATTAAAAACTTCTGCCATTTCATAAGAATCTTCAGAAAAAAAACTGATTACATTTACTACAGGATTTATAGCAAGAAACAAGTAAAAAACAAGTGCAATTAACTGCTTGTTAAGTCTAGGATAATATGTTTTTTTGCTCTTATTCATTAAGTAAAGTAAAAACCATGTTTGAGTAAAAATTTGTAATCGTATCTTTTTCTTTATCTATATCTGTAAGTTCTGGTATGTGTTCTGCAAAGTATTTTTGTTGATGTGCTCCTTCTATAATAGTAGAAATTAACATGTGAGAGTGTTTATACTCTTTATTAACCTCTAAAACCATGGCGCTTACCCTTTCAACCACGTTTTTATAGGCTTTAAAATAGCCGTTTTTATTTTGCTCATCTACATTTTTAGTGTGGTATGCTTTTATCGATTCTGCAAAAATAATTTCGCTCAGTAACACTTCGTTTATAAATGTAAAATTAGTATCAATTAATACAGGTTGCGTCAGTATTTCTATCGATTTTAATAACCGTTTTTTTGAAGAAGGAATATTTGTGGTAGCAAAAAGAATCCGATATTCTGTCCAAACCCAATACCAACTTGTTAAATAAATAAGTAATGCGTGTTTGTTTTTAAAATATCGATACACTGAACTTTCGGGAGAATTAATCCGTTTTCCTAACTTTTTAAAGGTAAACGATTCAAAACCTATTTCGTTAATCAACTCGATACTATTAGATAATATTTTTTGCCCTAACTCAGAAGAATTAGGGTTTTTAGTGTATAAATCTGCACTTATTTCTATTTGTATCGGTACGTTTTTCATTTAAAAACAAAGTATTACATGCAAATATAATAGCATTACTATTAATTTGCAATATTTTTAGTAAAAAAAAGCTGCCTTTTTAAAAGACAGCTAATGAATTTAAAATAATAAAGTCGACAAAAACTAATATATTATTTTATGAAATTCTAAGTAGATTACCATTAAGTAACCTTTACAAAGGTGATAAGTTTCTGTTTTTAAAACGTAAAACGAATATTAAATAAATGTTACTGTTTTTTGAGATTTTACTTAAAATTAACACACTTATAATATAACGATAATTCTTAAATAACCTTTTCTTTACATACTAATTTCAATTTTGCTGTTTATAAATATAGATAAACACTACAATGAAAAAAATACTATTTATTACCTTTTTTGCACTATTTCAAGTTGCATTTTCTCAAGAAAAAGGAACTGTTAAAGGAATTGTTACCGACAGAGAAACAAATAACGAAACCTTTCCTTTTGTGAATGTTTTTATCAAAAACACAACCATTGGTAAAACTACCGATATGGATGGAGCCTATAAATTATCTGTTCCTGTTGGTAAACATATTTTAGTGTTTAGTTTTATTGGATACAAAACAGTAGAAAAAAATATCGAAATTATTGCTGGTAAAACAATTATAGTGAACCAATTATTAAGTGCCAAAGAAGGGGTTTCTTTAGACGAAATTAAAATAACAGCAACTAAAAGCAGAGAAAAAGAAAGTGCTTTAATTTTAGAGCAAAAAAAGGCAGTTAGTATAAAAACAGCTATAGGAGCGCAAGAATTAGCAAAAAAAGGAATATCTAATGCTTCTAGTGCCGTTGCTAAAACCGCAGGGGTTGCCAAACAACAAGGAACAAAAAATGTTGTAGTAAGAGGTTTAGGAGACAGGTATAATGCTACTTCGTATAATGGTTTGCCTTTACCTTCTGAAGACCCTGAATATAAAAACATCTCTTTAGATTTTTTTAGCACAAATATTATACAAAGTATTGGTGTTAATAAAGTATTCTCTTCTACTATTTATGGCGATGTTGGTGGAGCTAATATTGATATAGTTTCTAAAAAACTAAACAAAAAAAAGTTATTCTCTTTAAGTATTTCATCTGGTGGCAATTCGCAAACTATCAGTAAAAATAATTTTTTAACAATAGATGGAAGCAACAAGTTTGGAAATCAAAACTTGCATCATCCTATTAAAGATTTAAATACATACTCTTTTGCAAACTCTTTTAAACCCAGTAGTCAAAACACACAAGTAAACAAAGCAATTACTCTTTCGGCAGGTAGAAAATTTAACATTGGCGATTCTGATAAACTAAGTTTGTTTGCTGTTGTTGGTTTTAATAATGATTATCATTTTGTTGAAGGAAACATCAAACAAACAAATAATGCAGGAAATGTGTTTTTAGATCAAGATTTTAAAAAATACAACTACACTGTTTCTCAAATAGTAATGGCAAATGCATCCTATAAATTTAAAGACAACAACATTACATACAATCATTTATTTATACACAACAACAAGCAATCTATTGGAGATTATTTTGGAACCGTTGACCCGCAACAAGAAGGCGATTTAGAGTTTCAAAGAAGACAACAAGTTAACAATAACCTTTTGTTTGTAAATCAATTATTGGGCGATTTTAAAATTTCTGATAGAATTACTATCGCTGCAAAAGGATCGTTAAATTACATCAGAGGAAACGAACCTGATAGAAGAACAAATACCTATTTATTAAGAGACGGTTTTTACAGCCCACAAACTAGTAGTGCTGGAGAAAACGAACGCTATTACGCCAAGTTAGAAGAAAATGACTACACAGCAAAAGGGAGTATTACCTATAAATTAAAAGAAAATGAAGACGACAATAGCTCTCTAACTTTTGGAGCAGATTACAGATATACAGAAAGATTGTTTGCTTCAACCATTTTTAACCACGGGTTTTCTACCAGAGTTGCAATAGACATAGAAAATCCTGATGCTATTTTTAATCAACAATCTTTAACTAGCGGTATTTTTTCTCTAGAAACTGGTAGAGGAAGAAGCAACAATCCAAGAGTTTTTGACCCTTTTACTTATAGAGGAAAACGTTTAATGAGCGGTTTTTTTAGCACATTAGTATATCAATTTAACAACAATCTAATTGCTTCTTTTGGTGTAAAAGCAGAAAAATCTGACCAAAAAGTAACGTATGATACTAATATTGCATCTAGTTACATTAATGGTCCTTCTAGAATTAGTGTCTTCTATATCTTACCCAACTTTACCGTAAAATACAATTTTTCTGAAAATAGCATTTTGCGTTTTGCAGGAAGTCAAACTTATACTTTTCCTCAATTTAAAGAAACAGCACCTTTTAAATACCAAGATATTAGTTTCTCAAGTCAAGGAAACCCAGATGTAAGACCTTCTGATAATTACAACTTTGACACAAAATATGAATACTACTTTTCATCAAAAGAAATGATGAGCATTACAGGGTTTTATAAATACATAAACAACCCCATTGCAAGAAGCGAAATTCCAAGTGGAGGAAACACACTTACTTACTTAAATGTTGGAAAAAATGCTACGGTCTTCGGATTAGAAGTTGAGCTTAAAAAAACCATCTTAGAAAATGATAATGACAAACATAATTACGTTTTTTCTGGAGGATTTAATGCTTCCTTTCTAACATCAAAAGTGTATTTAGACAATCTTTCTATTGCTCAATTTACCAATGCTACTAGTAAATTAGAAGGAGCTACTCCTTTTTTAATGAATGCCGATGTTACGTATATCAAAAAATACACAAAAACAACACTAACAACTTCATTAGTACTAAACTATGCTAGCGACAAAGTGTATTCTATCGGAACAAGAGGTTTTGAAAATATTATAGAAAAAGGGGTGGCTACCTTAGATTGGATTTCATCTTTTAAACTATCAAAAAAAAGCAGTATAAAATTACAAGCAAAAAATTTAATAAACCCTTCTTTTCAATTAAGTAGAGTAGCAACATTAAACGGAAATAATATTGTGTTAAGAAATTATAAAAAAGGTGTTAACTTAAGTTTAGGATACAGCTTTCATTTTTAAAAAACAGCTTTTTTAGTAACAATTATTTAAAATTTAATTAAAGAAAACAACATACAAACACTCTAATTTTACAACATATATTAAAAACATAAAAACAATTAAAAATGAAAAAATTATTAGCAACAGGTTTATCTATTTCTTTCTTATTGCTTTCAAGCTGTTCCTTGAGTAATGATGATGAAAACAACAACAATGGCAATCCTAATCAGCCAACAAGTCAAAACCTTTCTGGAAATTTAACTAGCAACTTAACACTAAGTTCAGGAACAGAGTATCTATTAAATGGCGCTTTATTTGTTAAAGAAGGAGCAACATTAACCATAGAAGCAGGAGTAACTGTAAAAGCGTTAGCTGGTGGTACAGATGTTTATTTATTAGTAGAAAAAGGAGGTAAAATAATTGCAAACGGCACAAGTGCTAGTCCTATTATATTTACATCTAGCGCTAGTAATCCTGCAGCAGGAGATTGGGGCGGATTAATCCTTAACGGAAAAGCACCTTTAAGCCGTCAAAATGGTACAGCAAGTAATGCTGCAACAGAAATTAATACTTCTATTTCTTTTGGAGGAGATGTTGCTGATGATAATTCAGGCGTTTTAAACTATGTAAAATTAGAATATACAGGAGCAAGAATAGATGACACTGCAGAACATAACGGGTTAACACTTAATGGTGTTGGTACTGGTACAACCATTACAAATATTGCTATTTTTAATGGCGATGATGATGCTATTGAGTTTTTTGGAGGTACTGTAAATGTAATCAACTTATTAGTAGTAAATGCTAAAGATGATATGTTTGATTATACTCAAGGGTACACAGGTACTTGTACAAATCTTTACGGGATTAGAGAAAACGGATATACCGCTGTTACCTCTGATCCAAGAGGTGTAGAAGCTGATGGAAACTTAGACGGAAACTCTCCTTCAGACATTAATCAATCTGTTTTTACTATCAATAAATTAACCATTATTAATAAAGCTAATGGCGTAGTAATGTCTGATGCTATTAAAATTAGAAGAGGCGCAACTGCCAATATAACAAATGCTTATGTAGAGTTAGAAAGCGGAGCTTCTTATGCAGATTTTATCGATTTAGAAGATAGTAAAGGAACTGCAAATGCAAATACAAACATAACAGCAATTGGTAACGCTACCAATGGATTAGATATTACCGACAATAAAAATAGTATTGGTGCTACTCTAACTCTAAGCAACGGAACATCTGGTGGCGCAGATGCAACCGTCTTTGCTTGGACAGGGTATTCTTTTTAAAAAAAGAAAATTATTTGAATTAAAAAAGCAGGCGAAAAGCCTGCTTTTTTTTTGTTTTTTATTAAATTCCAATTGCTAATTAACAGCTAGTTTAGCATCTTCTTTCCAGGTTTGTACAGAAACAAGAGCATTGTTATTATAATTAATTTCCTTTAAAGAATTATTTTTCCAAAGAAACCATTTTCCTGTTTTTCTTCCATCAGTATAATGGGCAATCGCCACTTTTTTACCTTTTTCATCAAATCGTTCCCATGTACCTGTTAATTTATTAGCTTTAAAAAAGCCCGTTTCTTTTACAACTCCGTTAGTGTAATAATAAGTTACTTGTACTAAATCCCCTACCTTTTTATAGGTTGGTTTTTCTCCTTGTGCTTGTACCAATCCGATAGATAGGAAGCAAACTATTAGAATTGTTTTTTTCATAAAATTACTTTTTAACACAAATACATCACAAATATATGTATATATTTACAATAAACAAACGTTTACATAACATTAATTTAACATTGAGAATTCTCTTGATTTAATTTTGATTTCTTTTTTGGAGATTTTTTCACTACCTTTACTACTTATTTATTAATCTTAACAAAAAATAAAGTTATGGCAGTAATGAAAGTTATTGAAGTGTTAGCAAATTCTGACAAAAGTTGGGAACACGCTACACAAAAAGCAGTAAAACACGCATCAAAAAGTGTTAAAAATATTAAATCTGCATTTGTACAATCTCAAAGCGTTGTAGTAAACGATGGCGAAGTTGCAGAATACAGAGTAAATTTAAAAATTACTTTCGAAGTAAAGTAATTTACCATATCAACTAACTATTTAATGTAGTTTGAAATTTTTCAAACTGCATTTTTTTTATTCTTGTATCTTTGAAAGATGAAACAACTAGTATTTATTTTTTTTTCAGCGCTATTTTTCAGCTGTAATGGTCAAAAAAAACAACAAATGCCACAACATAAATTTACCAACGACTTAATTAAAGAAACAAGTCCGTATTTATTACAACATGCACACAATCCTGTAAATTGGCACGCTTGGAATGATAAAACCTTGGAGTTGGCTAAAAAAGAAAACAAATTAATTCTTATTTCTGTTGGGTATGCCGCTTGCCACTGGTGTCATGTAATGGAACATGAAAGTTTTGAAAACGAAGAGGTTGCCAAAATTATGAATGACAACTATATCTGCATAAAAGTAGATAGAGAAGAACGCCCAGACATAGATCAAGTGTATATGAATGCTGTACAATTAATGACAGGACAAGGTGGTTGGCCGTTAAATGCAGTAGCTTTACCAGATGGAAGACCTGTTTGGGGAGGTACGTATTTTAGAAAAGATGATTGGATAAAATCGCTCACTCAAATTGCTGATTTATATCAAAAAGATCCGAAAAAACTAGAAGAATACGCTACTAAATTAACCGAAGGCATACAAGCATCTGGTTTGGTAAACATCAACAAAGAAAAAGAAAATTTTACCAAAGAATACTTACAAGAATGTGTAGATAAATGGGACAATCATTTTGATGAGCAATTGGGCGGAATGAATAGAGCTCCAAAATTTCCGATGCCTAATAATTATCATTTTTTATTGCGTTACGCCTATCAAACTAACAATACAACACTTCAAAAATATGTAAATAACACCCTAGCTAAAATGGCTGAAGGCGGTTTGTTTGATCAAGTTGGTGGAGGTTTTTCTCGATATTCTACCGATAAAAAATGGCACATTCCGCATTTCGAAAAAATGTTATATGATAATGGGCAGTTGGTAAGTTTATATGCTGATGCGTTTTTAGCCACCAAAAAAACGGAATATAAAGAAACCGTATATCGAACTTTAGCTTTTGTAGAAAGAGAGTTAATGCATGAAAATGGCGGATTCTTTTCTTCTTTAGATGCTGATAGTTTAGACGAAAAAGACGTATTAGAAGAAGGTGCTTTTTATGTGTGGACAAAAGAAGAATTGCAAAAATTAATTTCAGATTTTGACCTTTTTGCAGCGTATTACAATATTAATTTGTACGGATTGTGGGAGCACGGAAATTATCATTTAATCAAAACATCTTCGGATGAACTTTTTGCCAAAGAACATAAATTAGAGCTAAATTTACTTAAAACAAAGGTGGCAAACTGGCAAAACATCCTTTTAAAAGAAAGAGAAAAACGCCAAAGACCAAGATTAGATGATAAAATTTTAACCTCGTGGAATGCGTTGATGCTAAAAGGATATGTAGATGGGTATCGGGTTTTTAACAACCCACATTTTTTAGAAATCGCCCTAAAAAACGCCTCTTTTTTAGCGAAAAATCTATTGCAAGAAGATGGAAGTTTACATCATAATTATAAAAACGGCGCATCATCAATCAACGGTTATTTAGAAGATTATGCCGCTGTAATTGATGCTTATATTTCTTTGTACGAAATTACTTTCGATACCAAGTGGTTATATTTATCAAAACAATTAACAGATTACACCTTTGATCATTTTTTTGACACCAAATCTCATTTATTTTTCTTTACCTCTAATACCGACACCAAACTCATCAGTAGAAAAATGGAAACCGAAGACAATGTCATTCCTGCTTCTAACTCTATGATGGCAAAAAATTTGTTTAGATTAAGTCACTTTTATAGCAACAACTATTATTTAAAAATCAGCAAACAAATGTTGCATAATATGAAAGATATGGACAAATACGCTTCGGCATTTTCTAACTGGTTAGATTTGTACCTAAACCTTACGTATAATTATTACGAAGTGGCTATTTCTGGTAATAAAGCAGTTCAAAAAATGAAAGAACTCAATCAAACTTACATTCCTAACAAACTAATTTGTGGCAGCACTATTAAAAGTGAATTACCGCTTTTACAAGAACGTTTTTCTGATGATGCCACATTGATTTATGTTTGTGTAAACAATGCGTGTCAATTACCAACAGAAGACGTTAAAACAGCCGTAAAACAACTAAATAAATAAACACATTCTTATACCTGCTTTTGTAAGGTGTTTTTTTACTTCTTTTTTTATAAAAAAACAACATTTATTCTTTTAAAACTACGCATTTACTGTTACTTTTGCCGACGTTATTTTGAATCTTAAAAAACGGTTATGGACACTTATATTGATAAAATTAAACATTTAATTGTTGAGTATTCTCCAAGAATTATTACAGCTCTCGTTATTTTAATTGTTGGGTTGATTGTGATTGGATTTGTAGTAAAAACCAGTAAAAAATTAATGCAAAAAAGAGGTGTAGATATTTCTCTTCAACAATTTTTAGGAAGCCTTATTGGTTGGGGGTTAAAAGCCTTATTGTTTGTAAGTGTTATTTCGCAACTAGGTGTTGCTACTACTTCTTTTGCTGCCATTTTAGGTGCTGCTGGTTTAGCAATTGGTTTGGCATTACAAGGTTCTTTGTCTAATTTTGCTGGTGGTGCTTTAATTATGATTTTTAAACCTTTTAAAATCGGCGATTTAATTGAAGCTCAAGGAATTGTTGGGGTAGTAAAAGAAATTCAAATTTTTACAACTCAATTAAATACCCCCGAAAATAAATTAGCCATTATTCCAAACGGAACGCTATCTAACGGTAATATTTTAAATTATACGGCAGAAGGTACGCTGCGAGTAAATTTAACAATTGGCGTTTCGTATGATGCAGATATTAAAAAAACCAAAGAAATTTTATTAAAAGTTTTAACTGATAATCCGAAGGTTTTAAAAGACCCTGCACCTAGTGTAAATGTATCTGAATTGGCAGATAGTTCGGTAAATTTTGCAGTTCGTCCTTGGGCAACAACAAATGATTATTGGGATGTGTATTTCTCTACCACAGAAAATGTTAAACTAGCATTAGATAAAGCAGGTATCGAAATTCCATATCCACATTCGGTAGAAATTCATAAAGAAGGGTAATAACCTGAGTATTCTATGATTAAACAAAGTTCTTTTTTTGTAAGTTATTAACAATTTTCATGTTGCAAATTTCATTATATCAACATAAGGTGTTAATAACTTACAAAAAAAGAACTTTGTTTAATCATAGAATACTCAGGTTATTACCCTTCTTTATGAATTTCTACCGAATGTGGATATGGAATTTCGAT
>CAMZMA010000230.1 GCA_947311815.1 uncultured Flavobacteriaceae bacterium | reverse complement strand
ATAAAACTAGGTTTGGGTTTTATTGAGTTGCTTTCATAGTTTCTATTAAAAATTTTTGATAACATCAAAAAAAGCATTTTCAATTTCAATTGAAAATGCTTTTTTTGATGTTATCAAAAATTTTTAATAGAAACTATGAAAGCAACTCAATAAAACCCAAACCTAGTTTTATACTTTTATTGTGCTCTAATTTTTTAAGTAATCTAGAAATCACTTCTCTAGATGACCCTAAATCATATGCAATTTGTTGATGTGTTGTTTTTAAAATAGAAGTACCTTTTAAGGTCGCTTCTTTTTTTAAATACTCTAACAAACGCTTGTCTTTGTTAGAAAAAGTAAGAATTTCAATAACGTTTAGTAGTTCGTCAAATTTTGCATCAAACAATCGATACACATACTCGTTCCATCGTGGATATTTTTTTGCAATAGCCATCGCTTTAGCAGCAGGAATTACCAATACTTGTGCATCCTTTTCTATCACTGCTTTTACTTGACTTTTATCGTCTTTCATTAACGTAAGGATAGACATTACACAACTTTCGCCTGGTTTTATATAATACAAAAGCACTTCGTTGCCATTTACAGGCTCTACTTTAAACACTTTTGCCAAACCAGAAATAAGCAACGGAATGACTTTAATGTAAGACCCTTCTTTTAAAATTACAGTACCAGCATCAAAATTCACTACACTACTGATGCCTACAATTTCTTCTTTTAATGCGGGCATTTTTGCTAATTGCGGAAAATACGTGTCTAAAACTTCTGAAATCATGTGTTATTTTTTCACGAATTTAACAAATAACTCGGTGTCTTTTCTACTTGCTACAGAATTATAACAATTTTCCATGATTTCTACAGAAAAATAAGACTCGAAATATGTTTTATACTCTAACGCATTACCACCAAAAGGTGGATGATCTGTATGGAGTGGCACACAAAATAAAAGCCCGATAACCTTCCCTTTATCTGTTAAGATATCATATGCTTTTTTTGCATAATTGGCTCTTAAATCTGGATGGATGGCACAGAAAAAAGTTTGTTCAACAAGAACATCAAAAGTAGTAGTGAGTTCGAAAAAATTTTGATGAAGTAAGTGATTCGAAGGAAAAGAAGGGACTCTTTTTTGAAAATTAGCTAAGGCAGTTTGCGATACATCTACCACAAAAACATTGGTAAATCCATTGTTGTGCAAATATTCTGCTTCGTAAGAATTTCCTCCTCCTGGAATTAAAATTTTTAGCTCTTTATGGGTTAATTGATCAAAATAAGTTTTTAAAGGAGTGGATATTTTTCCTAAATCCCATCCAATTTTATTGGCTTTATACCTATCATCCCAAAAAGCTTCATTTAATTTCATCTTCTACTATATTTATGTTGATAGTTGTTTGTCCTTTAAAAAATAATTGTACGAATACGTTAATAACAGTACAAAAACAGCACCTGCCAAACCAACAATAATACTTTCGTAGGTTTTTAAACTAAAGGATATTCTAATAATTATTGTAGCAAGTACAAAGGCCGAATATCTAAAAATTCGTAAATAATCTGTCGAATATCTTAGGGCAATCAAAACGATAAGAATATCGCTAAAAATTAGAACGGTATAAAATGTTTCGAATGATTTGTTATAAACTCCTGTTTTTATCAAATGCACCAAATCTATCGAACCAAAAAACACAAAAGTTATTAATAACAGTAATGCCAATGTTTTTTTTAATCGTACAAATCCTACTTGCTCGTCTTCGTTATGTGTTAACTTTACGTGTTTTTGCAAGCTATTGGTAATGTTTACAATAATAAAAATTGCCAAACCGCCTAAACCGTAGGCAAACATATTTAATAATGTTTCTGACTGTAAACTCCAATCTGAAAGCCTTTCTACATGACTAAATTCTTTAAAACCAGAACGTAAAAAGATAAGCGACAAGAGTTCGTATTGCTTATTGTTAGATTTTGCTACCGATTTTGGCAAGACAAAGATTAAACTAAATAACTCGAAAATTAACAACAGTGTAAACGATATTTCTATGGCAAAAAACGAGTGATTAAAAAAGGTGTTGCTCAAATGAACAACACCCGTTTTTAATAATACCGTTAAAATAATTCCTAAAAGGAAGCTGAGTACCAAAAAATTACTCAAATAAACATGCGCTTTTTTAGATTCCCACCTGTTTTTAATGAAATCGAATACATCACTTGTTTTTTCAAATACCTTCCGCATAAAAATTATTATTGATTTCTCCAAGCAGTAATACCGCCATCTAAATCATACACGTTTTCAAAACCTGCATTTCGTATTTTTTTTGCGGCTCTACCACTTCTTCCTCCGCTATGACAATAGATGTAAATTGGTTTTTTCTTGTCTAATTTATTTATTTTTGTCATAAAATCGTCTTGGTAATAATCGATCATAATCGCATTCCCAATTTTACCTTGATTGTACTCTTTGGGTGTTCTAACATCTACCAATTGAATACCTTCTTGTGCAATTCCTTTTTTAAATTGCTCTACATTAACCAAATGGATTTTTCCTGTGGCATTTTTGTTTTTTGTTTGTCCGTCGCACGCTAAAAAAGTGCTAATTGATACTAATAAAATAAAGATTCTTTTCATGATTGTAGTTTTAAATTTGATTTATTTTTAGATAATTATGGATAATTCACTTTCGTTTATGGCATTAAATCCGCCTGCTACATCTACAAAATTATGGACACCTCTACTTTTTAAAATAGAAGACGCTATTACACTTCTATAACCAGAAGCACAATGAATGTAAAACGTTTTATCCTTTGGATATGTTGCTAAATAGTTATTTATTTTACTTAAACATGTATGTGTTGCATTTGGTAAATGAGCAGTTAAAAACTCTCCTTCTCTTCGAACATCAAAAACAGGAACTGTTGCCGTTTTATTAATTTTCACAAATTCTTGAGCGGTAATACTTTTAATTTTTGCGATTTCTTTTTGATTTTTTTCCCAGCTAGAAAAACCGCCTTCTAAATAACCAACTACATTATCGAAACCAATTCTTGCCAATCGGGTAATTACCTCTTCTTCTCTCCCATCGTCGGCTACTAATAAAATAGGTTGGTTTACATCACCAATTAACGAACCTACCCAAGGAGCAAAACCACTACCGTCAATTCCTATAAAAATCGAATTAGGTATATGTGCTTTTACAAAATCATTTTTATGTCTAACATCTAAAACGATGGCTTCTGTAGTATTTGCAATCTGTTCAAACTCTGTTACTTTTAACGGCGATTTTCCTTTCTGCAACACCTCATCTAACGGTTGATACCCATTAATATTCAACAAAACATTGGCAGGAAAATACGCGGGTGCTGCTTGTAAACCGTCTAGAACTTCGTTAATAAATTCTTCTTTGGTCATATCTGCACGTAGTGCGTAATTGGTTTGTTTTTGATTTCCTAAAGTATCTGTGGTTTCTGTACTCATTTTTTTACCACAAGCAGAACCTGCTCCGTGATTTGGATAAACCATTAAATCATTTGATAATGGCATAATTTTGTTTCGCAAAGAATCGAATAAGTAACCTGCTAACTTTTTTTCGGTTAAATCAGCCACTATTTTTTGTGCTAAATCTGGTCTTCCTACATCGCCAATAAAAAGGGTATCTCCAGATATAATTCCGTGTTCTTTTCCGTTTTCATCAATCAATAAAATCACCATACTTTCCATTGTATGACCTGGAGTATGTAAAATTTTTAAGGTATAATTACCTACCGTAAATTTTTGATTGTCTTCAGCAATTATTGCTTCGTAATTGGGTTTTGCTGTTGGACCAAAAACAATAGCTGCACCTGTTTTTTCTGCCAAATCTAAATGTCCGCTCACAAAGTCTGCATGAAAATGAGTTTCAAAAATATATTTTATGTTGGCATTGTCTTTTTTTGCTCTATCAATATACGGTTGTACTTCACGCAGTGGATCAAAAATGGCAGCTTCTCCGTTATTTTCTATATAATACGCAGCGTGCGCCAAACATCCTGTATATATTTGCTCTATCTTCATACTTGTTTTTTAGGGTTTCAAAAATAAATCTTTTGTTTCTTATAAAACGTAACTTTAGTTACACTTATTTTAGTTGTTGTTATAGATTATTTATGGCTATATAATTTCTATGTAAAGTAATTTTATTCGCAATTTCCAACTTCTTTAACAATCTAGAAACCACCACTCTAGACGTATGTAAATCGTTCGCAATTTCTTGATGCGTGGTATATATAATTTCATTATGATTTACCATTGCTTTATTTTTAAGATGCTTTAAAATACGTTCATCCATGTTTAAAAAGGCAATCGTATCAATAGCTTCAAAGAGCTCTTTTAATCTATCGTGGTAACTATTTAAAATAAAATTTCGCCAACTTTTATGTTTCTGCATCCATTCGCTTAATTTTTCAACAGGAATCATAATCATGGTTGCTTTTGTTTCTGCAATCGCTCTAATTTCGCTTTTTGTTTCACCAAACGAACACGTTAGCGTCATTGCACACGTATCTCCTTTTTCTAAAAAATAAAGTAATAATTCATCACCTTCATCATCTTCTCTTAATACTTTTATAGCTCCTTTTAACAATAAAGGCATAAATTTAATATAACTACCAAATGAAATGATTTCTGTACCTTCATCAATCTCTTTATACGTGCCAAATTCAGCAATTTCGTTCAGTAATTCATCTGTAAAAAGGTAACCGTAATTAAATTGTAATGCTTCTTTCATGTATCTATTTTAAAGGGATAAATATACAACATCTGTTTTGATTATGCTTTTTTTTTATAGTAACTCACTTTTTTTTAGTATCTTTCTACTTTCCTTAACTCTGTAGGTTTAAAGTCAAAATAAACAGAAAATCCTGTAAAAATAGCACCTACAAAACTTTTCTATTTCAATTACCTCACCAATTTAGGTAAAACTCTAGCAGGTAAAAGTTACAACAACTACAGAAAATATAAGTGCATACGACGGATTAAATTTTATATCTAAAAAATTTAACCCTCTAAATTTCACTTCACTAATTAATAATCATCTGGAACAAAAATCTTTACAGTCAATATAGATTCCTGTTTTAAATTGTGCTGATAATAATATTTAAAACCCTCTTTTAAATATTATTATACAAACATACAAAATCAATACCTATTTTAAACTAGAGCCTTTTTTTTAGATTTTCTCCTTTTTAAAAATGAAATATCCAGTATTTAAACTTGATATTCGAAATAAAATCAGAAATAAAAAACGTAAAATTAAAATAATCTCTCCTTTTGAATACTACAAAATTCAAAATAATCACCCTAATATAATACTTGCAGATTTAAGGTTTTTATAGCATGTTTTTTTATTTAGAATAACTTTAAATAAAGTATTTTTTTTGTGAGTAACAAGTTTTTTTCCTAATTTGTGCTACAAATACAACATTATTACTATAATAATTAGATCAAATAAATAATTTAGAACAATGGCAAAAAGGACAAAAAGAGACACT
>CAMZMA010000229.1 GCA_947311815.1 uncultured Flavobacteriaceae bacterium | reverse complement strand
TTTTTTACAATTTTTTCTAACTGTTTATGGTCTTCTTTTAAGCTGATAAACCAATTGCCAGTTTCGGCTAAATTACCAATAATGTCAATAGAAAAGTAACATTTTAAAGAATTGATAAAGTTTAATAATTCAATAACAAAATCAGCATCTAAAAAATGAAATTTAAAATAAATAATGATTGATGAGGTGTCAATTCCGTTTAATAATAGTTTGTAATTAAACGGATTTTTAGCAGTAAAATGTATGGTATTTGCACCTCTATTTAAAGAATCTATTGCTAAATAATTTGCTGTTTTTTCATCATCAATAAAAATTGATTGACAAATATTAAATCCTTTTTGAGGTAATTTAATGTTGTGGTTTTTTCTATCTTCTTTAGTGTAAAAAGGTTTTACAGTAATACCTTCATCAGTTTTCCATAATAAAGAATCATTATAGTCAGCACCTTTTAAATCTACTTGAATTTTTTGTTTCCAAGCGGCGGCAGATACGTTGTTAAATTCATTAAAAAGAAAAGGGTTCATTATTTTTTTATGGTATCAAATTCAATAATATAAATATCTTCGTTTTCTTTTTTCATTAAATATTGTTCTCTTGCAAATCGTTCTAATTCTAAAGAATCTTGTAGTTGTTTGATCTTTTTTTTATCTTCTTTAATTTTTGTTTGATAAAAATTGATGTTATTTTTTAATTCTGTAATTTCTTTATTAAATTTTCTATGAGTGATGTACGAATTTTCGTCAAAAAATAACATCCAAATAACAAAAGAAACCAAAATGACAACATATTTATTGAATATGATTTTAAAAATAGGATGGTTCTTAAGTTTTACAAAATTCATGTAGTTATAAACGTTCGTTAATTACGGTTCTAATAATATCAATGGCAACGGTATTGTATCTGTCATTCGGAATAATAATATCTGCAAAGTTTTTTGTAGGTTCAATAAACTGCGTATGCATTGGCTTTAAAGTATCTTGATACCTACTTAAAACCTCATTAATATCTCTTCCTCTTTCAGAAATGTCTCTTCTTGCTCTTCGTATCAATCTTTCATCAGCATCAGCATGTACAAAAATTTTGATATCAAATAAATTTCGTAATTCTTCGCTATTAAATATTAAAATACCTTCAACAATTACCACTTTTCTTGGATGTGTTTTTACGGTGTCTTTTGTTCTGTTGTGAGTAACAAAAGAATATACAGGTTGCTCAATTATTTTTCCTTCTTTCAATTGTTTTAGATGTTCAACAATTAAAGGAAAGTCGATAGAATTAGGGTGATCAAAATTAATTTTTGTTCTTTCTTCGTAAGAAAGATGATCGTTTGTATTATAGTAAGAATCTTGCGATATTACGCATACTTCATCTCCTGGTAATTGATGAGTAATTTGATTAACAACAGTAGTTTTACCGCTTCCTGTACCTCCAGCAATTCCAATAATTAACATTTTTGAGTTGTTTTTTGATGATTTATAGTCGATAACAAATTTAGAAAAATAAAAAGGATTTTTTGATGTTGATTGAAAAAGAAAATTTTGTGAAGTTAAAATTGTCGGGATGAGAGGATTCGAACCTCCGATCTCTGGTCCCCCAGACCAGCACTTTAACCGGACTAAGCTACATCCCGAAAATTGATGAGGCAAATATAGAATTACTCTACTTATTGTGCAAAAAAAAACCTTAAGTTTCTGCCTAAGGTTTTTTTTACATTCGTTTCTTTTTTAAGAAGATTTAGGTCTTCCTTTTAAACGTTTTTCAATTTTCTGTTTAATCACAGTCAATCGTTTCATTAAATCCATCAATTCAGGATCTTTATTTTCTTTATACACTTCATTTACATTAAGTATTAAACTTTTAACTTCTCTAGAAGCTATAATTCTATCACTTGTTGTAATAAAAGTTTGTTTTCTTTTTTCAAACTCTAGGGCTTTCTCAATAATATCCATTTATATATATTTCATTTTTTATAACGTCCGAAATATAAAAATAAATATTAAATAAACAAGAGATTTCGATATTCTTTTGGTTTTTTAAGATTTTTTTAGCATTTAAAGTGATTTTATTGAAAAAAAAGTAAAAAAAATAAAGAATGTAGCTAGGTTAAATTAGCTATCTTCTTAAAAACTTTATTTTTTTATCAATATAAGAAAAATTATAATCTCCTTTTATCATGAAATCGGCACTATAAGCTGTGTCCATTGGCGGAAACCATTTTTTAATGTTTTTGTTGATAATTACAAACAAACCTTCTTCATTTCCGAGAGCGCAAAATCGTTTAAAACTGCCATCATAAATGTCAATTTTTTTGATGTCGTTTATTTGAGTGAAGATGTTTTTAATATCAGAAGTTGGTATGCCTATTTCGCTAATAGCAATAATTTCTTTTGATGAAAAATTCTTATCAGAAGTAAGTGCTAATGTATTTCGAGCAATAAATTCTACAATATTATGGTCTTTGTCATAAAAATAAATAGCGTTGGCGTTCCAATCTTCAATATGTATGATTTCATTTTTATCAGCAGGTATAAAATCTATTCTAGATTTTAACCAGTTATAAGCTTCTTTTATCTTGTTTTTAGGAATGTTGAACGCAAAATGATATGGTTTAGCACCTTCTTTTTCTCTAAATTCTAAGAAGCTTGCCCCTGTTTTAAAAACAACAGCGTTTTTGTGCTGACTAACTATTTCAAATTCTAAAACATTTGTATAAAAATCAATTTGCTCTTTTAAGTTTGAAGTAATACCAATTTAATTATAATATTTCCTATATATT
>CAMZMA010000228.1 GCA_947311815.1 uncultured Flavobacteriaceae bacterium | reverse complement strand
ACATAATATTAAAAATATTGGAGATACAGAATTAATTACTCTTTTTTGGATTAATGAGCCGTATGATCCGAAAGATTCAGATACTTTTATTCTTTTCATTTAAATATTTTTACAAATATAACAATACCATTTGTTATATTTAAACTTCTACAAAAAAAGTATCTGAATCTTTCGGATCATACGGCTCATTAATCCAAAAAAGAGTAATTAATTCTGTATCTCCAATATTTTTAATATTATGTGTATACCATATTGGCATATCAACATAGGCTGGTTCTTCTCCGTCTAGTTCGTAATTAAACACCTCATCTGAATCTATTTTTCGTAATTGAATTAGTGCTTTTCCTTTTATTACTGCAAATCGCTCCACTTTTCTAGTGTGGTAATGATTCCCTCTTGTAATTCCTGGCACTGTAGTGGAGAAAGAAGTTTGTCCTGAGGTATTTGCTCTCATTATTTCTACAAACGCTCCTCTTTGATCTTTGTGTTGTACAAATTTTCTAGGAAAATATGTTTTTGGTATAAAACTAGTAAAGGTGTTAAATAGATTTAAAATAAATGAATCTTCTAGATTGGGTACTTTACCATTTTCAACATAATCATTTTTAAATTCAGTTAATAAGGTTACTATTTCTGATACTTTTTTTGATGATGTCGTTGGTATTTGAATTGTTTTTATTTTTTCTTTTGATGTACTTATAATTTCTTTATAAAAACAAGAAACCAATTCATTTACATATATTAAATCTACTGTTGCGTCTTTGTGTATTGTAGGTGTTTCATTCGCCATGATTTGATGGCAAAATGTTGCTATAAACGAATTATAAAACGGTTTTCCAAATGGTCCAAATACATTAGGAATAATAAGTGTTGTTATTTTACCCGTATCTTTTGCCCAGTTTTCAAAAGCCAATCTTCCATCTCTTTTTGATTTTCCATATAAATTATCTTGATTTTCTTGAGTAGAGGAAGAAAATATAATTTTTGGCTCAGCATTTGTTTTTTTACAAGCTTTAATGATTTTATTAACTAACTCAACATTAGTATCATATATAACTTGTTGGTTTTCATGCCTGTTCATTGCAGCTATATGCACAATAACGTCACATGATTTTACAAAATTTTCTAATTGTAATTCGTCTTCAAAATAATCTCTTTTAAAAAAAACGCGGTCTATTTCCTCTTTTGTACCTAAATAGTTATATAAATGTCTTCCTATAAAACCTGCTTGTCCTGTGATTCCTACTTTTATCATTTCCAATTAAATTTAGTTAAATCAAACCTGTAATTATCATTTGGATTTACGTTTAATTTATAATTTGATAGTATCATTAATTTAGAATTATCTTCTATTGCCTGAAATCCGTTTAAAAAGCCCTTCGGAATATATAATACTTCTGGTTTGTTTTCTGTTAATGTATATTCGGTCTTTTTACAGTTATTTGATGGATTTTCCCAATTATCTATTTCCACTAACTGAACTTTAAAACTCCCTCTAACACAAATAAACCATCTCGATTCAATTTTATGTCCTTGCCACGCTCTAATTATAGAAGTGTTTGCATTGGTTGTGAAGTACATTCTTTTAACTGCTGTTAAGTCCAAATCATTCACAAAATCTATCTGACCTCTACTATCGTTGTGTATTCCTCCTTTAATGAGTTTTGGATTCAAATTAATTTAATTTATATCTTCTTGAATCATTTCTAGTTTTAACAGTAACTTTTTCATTCCTGCTACATCCAATCTTTTTGTATTATGAGAATGGTAATCTTCTATTTTATTCATGTCCATTTCTCCTTCTGAAAAGTAGTTGGAATAATTTAAATCTCTATTATCCGCAGGTATTCTATAGTATTCTTCTAACTCTTCCGATTTTACTCGTTCTTCTCTTGTTAATAATGATTCATAGAGTTTTTCACCATGACGTGTTCCTATTACTTTTAATTTGCTTGATGAATTGTATAATTCTATAAGTGCTTTTGACAATACTTCAACAGTTGCTGCTGGTGCTTTTTGAACAAATATATCTCCTGCATTAGCGTTTGAAAAAGCAAAAAGAACTAAATCTACTGCATCTTCTAATGTCATCATAAAACGAGTCATATTTGGGTCTGTTAATGTCAAATCTTTCTTTGCTTTCATCAACTCAACAAATAATGGAATTACCGAACCTCTTGATGCCATTACATTACCATATCGTGTTCCGCAAATAATGGTGTTTCCTGCATTTCTTGATTTTGCAACCAATACTTTTTCCATCATTGCTTTTGAAATTCCCATTGCATTGATAGGATATACGGCTTTATCGGTACTTAATACAACAACATTTTTTACATTGTTTTGTATAGCTGCTTCTAATACATTTTCTGTGCCTAACACATTTGTTTTTACGGCTTCGATAGGGAAAAATTCACATGAAGGTACTTGCTTTAATGCTGCTGCATGGAATATGTAATCTACTCCACGAACGGCTGTTTCAACAGACCTGTAATCTCTTACGTCACCAATATAAAATTTTACTTTTGTATTGGCTATTCTTCTTCGTAATTCATCTTGTTTTTTTTCATCTCTTGAAAAAATTCTGATTTCTTTGATATCAGAATCTACAAAACGATTTAAAACAGCGTTTCCAAAAGACCCTGTTCCTCCTGTTATTAATAGTGTTTTATCTTTAAACATTTTTTTGTTTTTTTGTTTTAATTTTTTTTGGAGTTATATTATTTACAAATATAATAACCCGCCATATTTTTTGTTTTCAAAAGTTTAAAAGTAGTCAAATATTTTTTTATAATTAAAATTGGTATTCTAAAATATTTTCGGTAATTATTTGAAATCGCAACGTTTTTTTTGTCAGACTTTAATTTTGTAAATTTCAATGCTTTTTCTAAACCTTTAGAATTGTAATTAGATTCAATCCATTCTAACAATTCATATTCTAATAAATTTGTTTGTTTAAAAAAATCATCGTGGCTTTTTATGATATTGCTTTTAATTAATTTATTTTTTCTACTGTTTTTTAGGGGTGTAGATTTATTTTCACCTACAAATAAATTGAAATCCTCTTTAAACGTTGCTTTATTAAAAATAATTAACTTTTTGTCTTTATTTATTTTCTCTAAAATTTGTTTTGATTTGACACCTCCAAGTTTTGAAAATTGTAAATTTTTAAATTCCGAATGAGATATTGCATCTGAAAAAGATAAACATTCTACTCTGTTAATTTCTAACAAATGATTATAATGACTTATAAATCGTTCAAAGGGATCTCTGATTGTAATAATAATTTTATCAAATTGCTCTAAATTTATTTTATCTAAAAATATTTTATGGCTTGAGATTACTTGTGGCGAATTAAATTTTATAGCATTCTTTATGTCTTTATCTGTAATATATTGACCATTTTCAATAGGGTAAAGGTCAATAAATTTTTTACCGAATTTAGACTTTAAATAATATGCTAAACTAGTTCCTGCTGTTTTTTCTATATGTAAAAATAATATCATCTTATTCGTTTAATTATAAAAGAAAGTCCGAAAAAAAATATGCCGAAAAAATCAACCAATACACTTCTAAGTAATGAATCTACAATGGTTGTTAAAATTAATATTGTTATAATAATTAAATATTCATCTTTGTAAGTTAAAAAACCTTTAGCCGTATTAAATACCATCATCATAAAAAAAATAACACCTAAGAAACCATGTCTAAAGTATAGATTTATAGGCGTAAAATGAACATGATGTTTAAATTCATTTTTTTTTCTAACAATTGGGCTTTTAAAAAAATACTCTGCTCCTGTTCCAAAACCAAAAGTGTATTTTGTTAACGAATTAGCATTGTTAAATTTTCTAAATACGCTTTTAACTTCATAATACCTTGTGTCAATTGATTGATCTTTATCAGTTTTTATAGCCAATCGTTTTAATGTTTTATAGTCTGATTTTGAAAAAGATTCTTGAATATTATCTCTATTAAATAATAATAAACAAAAAAATAAAAACCCATAATTAAAAATTCTTCTTTTAAAAAAATAAAATAAAAATGCTATTCCAATAAATGACAACACTATATTTGTCCTTCTACCACTGTATAATATTATCAAAAAAGATATAACTAAGATTAAAAAATACTTCCACTTAAATTTTATGAATACTACCTTATAAAAAAAAAGTATTATTACAACATATGAAATGGGCTGAAACCTAATCCCTTTTAGTCCATAAAATCCCCAAGAATAGACCCCTGCAAAAAACAAAATGTAACAAACATTTGTTATAAAATGCATAATTTGATTCTTGTTTTTATTTTTAAATATAAAGGCTATTAACAGAACATTTGCTACTTGTAAAACATCTGTTATAATTTTAACATTAAATCCATTTAAAATTATGCTATAAAAAATAATCCCTACTATAATGATACCGTAAATAATATTTTTTTGGCTTATTTTTTTAACTGATAAAAAAAGAGCTAAAAAAACATTTGCAAGGGTTAATAATAGATATGATACCTGCCCGTAAAGGTTTAAGTCTTCTCCATAGGTATTAAGCCCAAAAATAGAAATAAAAACAATTAAATAATAAAGTTTAAACATTAAAGTGTTTTTTTACTGAGATTCTATTAATACTATTTTGAAAAATTATTAAAAAAGAATTACTTAGTGCAAGCCCTATTAAATTGTATCTAGGAATTAAAATTCCGTAAGCCAAAAGAGAGGTTAATAAAATTACTAAATTATTTTTCATAAATACATTTTCTCGTCCACCAAGCATCAAAATATTACCGACTCCTCCAACCAAAGAACTAGTTAATTGAGCCAAAAGCAAAAGTATTAATATTTTATTAAATTCATGATGTGAAATATTAATATCTATAAACATATATATATATTTATTACAAACAATAAATATTAATACTATTAAACCACATCCTATAAAAGAAAACAGTCTGTTTTTATAAAAACTTTGTTTAAATTTAACCGCATCAATGTTCAAATATAGCCCTATATCAGACACAAAATGATTGTTCATTATAAATAGTGGTATTGTTGATATAAACGCTAATTTACTTATAACTATATACTCGTATGAATTTGTCGAGAAAAATAATTTATAAAAAAACAAATCTGCACCGTTTAATAATAAAACTATTAGGGTTCCAAGAGTTATTGATTTACTAAATTTAGTAGAAATAATATATTTTTCGTTTATAGCCTCTTTTGGATTAGTTTTAATCTTGAAATTAAATCTAAACACAAAATATGAGGTTATTAATGAAATAAACACTGAAATAGAAAAAGAATAAATGTAATTTACATTTAAAAAATTCAACACTACAAAGGAAATAACAATACTTCCAAATTGTAAAAATTGATTTAATATGTAAAATTTTTTACCTCTAAAAACATATACAAACATTTCATTTAATGCAATTATTGGGACTGTAATAAATAGTATCGCAATATTTTCTTTATTTGTAATGTTAAAAATAAACATGATTATCATTAACAAGAAAAACACCATCAAAGACTTTTTAAAATGATGTTTGTTCTCAATTAAAATAATTTTTAGATTAACATCTTCTATATTAGGAGAGATTTTTAGTAAATACTTTTCAAAGCCAAGTAACGATATAACTGAGATTAATCTTGAAAAGACAAATAATTCTACAATACTATTTTTAATTTCAGAATTAAAAATCAAAAAGGATAATGATAGTATAAAAAGGTTATACAAACCTTGTCCAAAAACAAATCCAGATGCAGATTTAAGAATGATTTTTATAGTTTTTATGGTTATAGTTGATTTTTTCAATTAATTTAGCCTATTTATTATTTTTATGATTAAAATTCGTATAATTATCAACTACCTTTTACTTCTACTAATGTTTTTTTTTAGTGTAAATCAAAGAGTGACTACTTTATTGTTTTTCCCAATTATACTGTTAGTAATTTTTAACAAAGTAACTTTTTTTTCTTTAAAAAAGCACTATCTTTTTCCTGTTTTTTATATATTGTTTTTCGTTAGCAGTCTTCAACCTGATTTTATATTTTCATTTGTTTCATTAGAACAAAAAGCGGTGTTGTTAATTGTTCCTTTAATTTTTATTAATATAAAACTCTCATTTAAACAGACTATAGATCTTTTAAAATATTTTTATTATGGTGTTGTTTTTTCAATTATTTTAACATTTTGTTTTAGTCTATTTAAAAATCAATTATTTTTTTTAAATTTTATATTTAATTACAAAAAAGCATCAAATTTTTTAAATTTTAATTGGTATTACTCATATAGTGGTATTTATCAATCAATGTATTATGTTTTTGCGTTGACATGTATAATAATATTTAGAAAAGAAATGAAAATTCATAAACTATTTTATATCTTTTCAATCATACTAATTACTTTTTCAATCCTAGAAATCGGTAGTATTATTGGAGTCTTCTTATTACTCGTCGTTATTTCTTTTTTATTTTATCACAAAAAGAACTATTTTAAAAATAAATATTTGTTTTTAATAATTCCTTTTTTATTTTCTTTTGTAATATACTTCGTAAATCTAAAGCAATTATTAGGGACTAGATATTACACTTGGAAAAGTAGTTTAATTTTAATCAAGGACAATTTTATTTTTGGATTAGGAAATACGAGCCAAGTAAACCTTGATACATTATATCTTAACGCGTTTTATAATGACTTTTCAACATTCAATTTAAAACTAGGCTTAAATAGTCACAACTTATACTTACAACTATTATTGGAAGGTGGGATTTTTTTATTTTCTGCTTTTTTAATTATAATTTTTAATTTCTATAAATCAATTAATACTTATAACTCTAAACTTAAATTATTAGGACAAATTTTTCTTGTAATTATTGTAGTAACTTCTTTTGGAGAAAGTATTTTTAATAGGTATTTAGGCTTGTCGTTTTTTAGTGTCTTTTATTTCATTTTAATAAAAAATTCATCTTATTTATTCAAGAAGTAAATTTTTTATTAGTGTTTGCTTTGAGGTTAAAATTATTCTTTTTTTTGCAGTATTTTCTATCATATTGGTTAAAGGGTTAATTACTGAATTTTTGTTGAGTAAGAAATAATTTATGTAATTTGGTGAAGTTATAGACACTATGTTTGAATTGTTTTTTATTTTTATATAATCTAACTTAACACTAGAATCGGATTTAATTATTATCCTTATTTCTTCTAACACAAAAGAATTATTTTCTTGTTCATATTGGAAATTATATGGTTTGAGTGAATTTGTAAAAGAAATTATTTTTATTTGATTATTGTTTTTAAATTTTAATCTAATCTCGATATTATTTAAAGATTCGTCTTCAATATTTAATAACATCAAAAAATTATTTTTAGATATATGAATTAATTCTTTACTGGTGTTTTTTTGGCAGGAGTTTAATAGTAAAATAAAAATAAAATAAAACAACTTGTTATTCATCATAGATAATTTGAGTTGAACTTTGTTGATTTGAAAAAGTTAACGCTATAAAAAATACACCTAAAATATCAACAAAAACACTCCTAAACAGCGAATCTAGAAATGTAAGAAATATACACAAAGCAATTATAAAACTTGTGATAGAATGAGCACTTAAATGCTTACCCAACTTAATCAAAAATAAGGACATAAAGAATACACCAACAACTCCATATTTAAAAAATAAATTCATCGGTGAAACATGGATATGTCTCGTTTTATTTATTTTATCCAATATTCTTTTGTCAGTAATTTTAAAATTTGATTCTAATTTATAAAAAGACCCGACTCCTTTTCCAAATAATAAATTAATGGTTGGTTTTTTTAATGTTTCTTTGAAAGCGCTTTTTATTTCAGCATATCTAATCATTAAAGATTGATCTCCATCTTTTATCCCTTCTTTTATTCTAGTCATTGTCTTAAAATCTATATTTTTTATACAACTTGCATTTGAAATGATTATAGTTAAAAATAGAGTAATAAAAGCATATGAAAATAAAATAGGTTTATATTTTAATATTAAAACAATAACACCAAAAATAGATAAAATTAAATTTGTTCTCTTTCCATTTACTAATAAAATAAAAAAAGACAATCCAAAAATGATTAAAAATAATTTATTTTTAGTGGTTAAAAATTTATAGAAAATAAAAACAGGCGCTATGTAAGATATTGATTTGTAGTTGATCCTATAAAATTCATATTCTATAAAAGAAATAAAACTTGCAATAAAAGAAATTAACACAAAAAGATATATTATGAATAATATGTCTTTTTTACTTACCTGTCTTATAATGACAATTGAGCATAGAATATTTAAAATCTGAACGAAATCAGTTATAGCATTTAAATTTAATCCATTCCTAATTATACCATACAGAATTATTAAAAATAAAATAAAGTACGCTAAAAAAAATCTTTTTTGATTATTTTTAGTAAAAATATAAAAAAATACTATGTTGTTAACTGAAAAGACTAAGTATACAATTTTTATCAAATAACTAGTTCCTTCACCTAAAGAATAGAATAAAAAATGGGCAATTAAAGTTATTATAAAATAAATTCTTAATAAGGTACTTTTATTATATGCCAATTTCATTAAATACGTCTTAAGAACCTTTTTTTAATGTTTTTAAAACAGTGCTTTTTAAGAATAAATTTGGATTACTGGCACCTCCAATTTTAATCGTTTTTAACGTCTTATCTATTGTGTCGTTTATAACAAATTTATTTAAAACAAAAAACTTATTAATATTGTCAAGTGTTACAATTTGTTTATTATTCCCGTATTTTAAAATAATAGATTCTAGCTCAATTTTTTTAGGGTTGTTTTTTCCAAAATTTATTGCAATATTATTAGATATATTCTCTCCATAATTTGCAGTGATTTTATCATAATCAGTTGTAGGTGAAACCTTCTCAATTATTTGGATATTCTTTTTTTGATATGTATCTACTTTAATGTTATTTAAAGAGATTTTAAAAAAATCTTCTTTATTTGTTTTATAATTTATTTCAATAATAAATTCTTTTTTTTGTACTACTTTTTTATTTTGTTTTATTTTTTGTTGAGTGCTTTTTTCTTTACACGAAACAAAAGCAACCACTAAAATTAATACAAATACTATTTTTTTCATTATTTTAAAAATTAAATTATACAATCATTCCAGCTGCAACGGTTTCATTTGTTGCATCATCAACAAGAATTATACTTCCTGTTACTTTATTTTCTCTATATGAATCAACCATTAATGGCTTGGTTGTTCTTATTTTTACTTTAGAAATATCATT
>CAMZMA010000227.1 GCA_947311815.1 uncultured Flavobacteriaceae bacterium | reverse complement strand
TTTTTGTAAATTAAATGTATGATTTTCTGAACTTTCAAAAAGAATAATGGTAGAGATATGCAGAAAAACACCAATAATAAATGCCGTAATTTCTGTGTGATACAAGGTAAAAAAATCAATTTTATCGGCTAAAAACAAGCCTAAAGGACTCATCAATGCAAAAATTGATAAGAAAACAACCATGATTTTCTTCGGATAATTTGCGTGTATAAAAAAACTAGTTAATACAATGGCAATCGGAATTTTATGCACCACAATTGCCCATAACAAATTGTTATTGTGTGCATGTATCGGAATCCCTTCAGAAAAAGCATGTATGCACAAACTAACAAATAACAACCAAGGAAACTGCTTGTCTTTTGTATGAATATGTACATGACCGTGTTCTGCTCCTTTAGAAAACGACTCTAAAACAGATTGTATTAAAATTCCGATTAAAATAATAATACCAATTTGTTTTGTGTCTTTTGTATGCTCAAAAACCTCTGGCAATAAATGTAAGATGGTCACAGATAAAAGGTAAGCGCCACTAAACGAAAGTAATAAGCGTGTAATTTTAGCACTAGGTTTTAAAAGCAACACAATACTAACTCCTACAACTACCGATAAAATTAAAAGAATTTCACTCATTTTGCAATAAGAATTAATCGGTTAGCTGTTTTTACATCAAAGGGGTCTAAATGATAATTGCCAAATGTGTGTAAAATTGAAAAACCTGCTTTTTCAAAATAATAAGTCAGTTTATTTTTGTCTAAAAATTTTACTTTTTCTTGATATGTATGTTGTTTTTCATCAGCAAAAAAAGAAATGTCTTTAACTATAAATCCGTTTTTTATTTTTCGTGTGATGTTAAACTCTATTCCATCAACAGTTTTAACTTCATCTGCTACCAAATTTTTTGCTACTTTTTCTACATTTAAAAAATCCATCACAAAGACACCCTCTTTTTTCAAGCCGTTTTTAATGTGTTTTAAAATTTGCATATCAATTTCATCATCATCAAAATAACCGAAACTGGTAAATAAATTAAAAATAGCATCGTAGTTGTTTTGCAACGGTTTTCTCATATCTGCCACTTGAAAATGCAATGATTTATTCTCGAATTTTTTGGCAAAAGAAATGCTATTTTCAGACAAATCTGTACCAGTAACTTTGTACCCCAAAGAGTTTAAATATACGGCGTGTCGCCCTTTACCACAAGGTAAATCTAAAATATGAGAACGTTTTCTTAACTGTAAAAAAGAGGTGAGGTTTTGCATAAAAAGTTGCGCTTCTTTGTCATCTCTATTTTTATATAAAATATGATAATAAGAAGTATCAAACCAAGAAGTAAACCAATCTGTAGTAGCGTTTTTTATCATAATTTCAGCAAAAGTACATATTATTTCGTTTAATCTTTTAAATCTTCAATCATTAAATCGTTTAATAATCATATTTTTGCCATATGAATAGAGATTTTAAAATGGTGGCAACCACCATGTTTGGTTTAGAAGAAGTATTGGCAAAAGAATTGAGAGATTTAGGAGCACAAGACGTAAAAATTGGTGTACGAAACGTGTCTTTTAGAGGCGATAAAGGTTTTATGTACAAAACCAATATTGCGTTGCGTACAGCTATCAGAATTTTAAAACCAATTAAAACCTGTAAAGTTTTTGATGAAGAAGATTTGTATGAAGCCATTCAGAAAATAAAATGGGAAAAATACTTAGACCCTGATGGTACTTTTGCCGTTGGTGCTGTGGTAAATTCTAAAAATTTTACCACAAATTCTCATTATATCACTTTAAAATCTAAAGATGCTATTGCCGATTATTTTAGACATAAATATAGCAAAAGACCCAATGTAGATTTAAAATATCCCGATATTAAAATCCACATACATATTCAAAAAGAATGGTTAACGGTTTCTTTAGATACTTCGGGCGATTCTTTGCATAAAAGAGGTTACAGAAGTGCTACCAATATCGCGCCGATTAATGAAGTTTTGGCTGCAGGAATGGTCTTACTTTCTGGATACACTGGCGAAGAAAATTTTATTGACCCAATGTGTGGTTCGGGTACTATTTTAATTGAAGCGGCTATGATTGCAAGCAGGATTCCTGCAAATATTAACAGAAAGCACTTCGGATTTGAAAACTGGAAAGACTATGATGAAGATTTATATTTTACCATTCAAGATTCTTTACTGAAAAAAATAAGCAGTTCGCATTTTAAAATTATGGGGTTTGATAAAGCGCCTTCTGCGGTTCAAAAAGCAAAACAAAATATAGAAAATGCCAATTTAGACGAGTTTGTGGGCGTGCATCACGTTAATTTTTTCAACTCTAAAAAAGAAGTGTTTGGTAATACTACTATTTTGTTTAATCCGCCATATGGAGAACGGTTAAATATTGATACCGAAGAATTTTACAAAAAAATAGGAGATACTTTAAAACACAATTATCCTAATTCTACAGTTTGGTTTATTACTTCGGATATGCAAGCGTTAAAACACGTAGGTTTACGAACTTCTAAGAGAATTCCGCTTAAAAATGGCGATTTAGATTGCCGTTTTGTACGCTATGATATTTACGAAGGAAGTAGAAAGGCAAGTAAAATGGATAGAGCAGAAGAGTAGCCTTTATTTTTTAATCATTTTTTTATAAAACACACCATAATTACTAATCAGTTTTAAAAAATAGATTCCTTTTTTGTATCTTTTTGTGTTGATGATAATTTTATTTAATGACAAACTTTTACTTTCAATAACTTTACCTAAATTACTGTAAATCATTATTTTAATTATTTTATTTGATGTAATTGATATTGAGTTTGTAAAAGGGTTTTTTATTTGAAATAATAGTTTATCAGAAATAGAATTGATACTTAAAGTTGTGCTAAATACATTACTTAAAGCTACCTTCATTTTCTCCCATCCAGTACTGTTTTGTCTTAATTTGATACGTTCTTGCTCTACATGAATAAATCTTCCTGTAGTTGTTGAGGCAGCTGTATTACAAGGATTTGAGCTTTGGTTAATCATTCTTCCTTGGGTATTTGTAAAACCTACCAAACGTGTCCAATTATCTAAATGAGCAATTTTAAATGTAAGCGAATTATCTGCATTTAAAAGCTCATTTTTAAGCATCAACGCATAATCTGTAGTAGGAGTTTGATTTGTTCCGTTACTTAAAATCACATACGGATCTGATGCTTGTTTCCCAAAACCATGCAATTGAATAAAAACAGGTTGAGTAGTATGATTGTATAAAACTTCGGTTGTTTTTTGAAACATTGTTGTTGTATTGTGCGCCATATCTGAAATTCTAAACGAAGTAGGAGAACTGCTACAAGTACTGGTTGTACCACTACACGAAGAAAAAGAACTGTTATTACACCTGTGAGTTCCTGGAAGCAATAACGCCAAATTATGCAATCTTTTAAAACAGTAAATTGCCTGTTTTCCTGTATTTGTATCGTGTTGTGTGTGTGGAGCTTGTAAAACCAACTGATTTCTATCAGGGTTTTTACTAAAAACATACGTACCCCAATAATGCGTTTTAGAGGCTTGTTCTTCTAAAATATAAAATATTTTATCTACTGATAATGAGGTGTTTGTGTATTCGGTAATTTGATAGTTAAGTTGATTTGCATTTGCTCTGGCATTTGCAATATTATTCACTAAAATATCGGAAACAATACTTCCCCAAGTTGCTAGTTCTGTTGTAGTTGGTGTTTGATATTGATTTCCAGAATCACTCGGAATATTATCTAAATAGGTATTTAAGTACGTTTCAATATCGCCAGAAGCAGTTTGAGCGAACAATAAACGGCATCCAAAAAAAACAACTACAAATACAATTTTTTCATAGAGAATCGGTTTAAATTTCTGTTTACAATGTAGTGATTTTTGTGTAGTTTTGAAAACATTCAAATTCTATCATTTGTGAGCCATTTTATCAACGTTATTCTGCCCATTCCTGTAGCCAATACCTTTACGTATTCGGTAACTAAAGCAGAAGCTGATTTTTTACAAAAAGGGATGCGTGTAGCAGTACCGTTTGGCAAAAAAAAGATGTACACAGCGTTGGTGTTATACATTCATCAAACAAAACCAACGTTGTATGAAGCGAAAGAAATTTATCAAATTTTAGACGATGCTCCTATTGTAAATGAACAACAATTACAGCATTGGCAATGGATTTCAAAGTATTACCTCTGCTCTTTAGGCGATGTTTTTAGAGCTGCTTTACCTAGTGCTTTTTTACTAGAAAGCGAAACCATCGTGTATAAAAACGAAGCTTTTGCTGATGACAATATACTTACAGATGATGAGTTTCTCATTTTTGAAGCCTTACAACATCAATCGCAATTAACCATACATCAAATTGCCGATATTTTAGGTAAAAAGAAAGTAATGCCTATTGTAGATGAGCTTATCAACAAAAAAGCCATTACTATTAAAGAGCAAATTTACGAGCAATACAAACCTAAATTAGTAAAATATGTACGGTTGCACGCTAATTTTTCTTCGGATGATGCGCTTCAATCTCTTTTAGAACAATTAAGTAGAGCAAAAAAACAAAAAGATGCAGTGTTGTCTTATTTTCAGTTGGCAAGTAGTAAAAAACCGATTAAGGCAAAAGATTTAGCAACAAAAGCACAGGTTTCTAATACTGTTTTAAAAGCTTTGGTTGATAAAGGGATTTTTGAGTTCTATCAGTTAAAAACCGATAGAATTCAGTTTACAGGAAAAGAAAATCAGCTAAAAAAACTGAATGAATTTCAAGAAAAAGCGTATCAAGAAATAAAAACGACTTTTAAAGAAAAAGAAGTAACGTTATTACACGGAGTTACCAGTTCTGGAAAAACAGAAATCTATGTAAAACTGATTCAAGAAGTGATTGATGCAGGAAAACAAGTGTTGTTTTTATTGCCAGAAATTGCCTTAACTACACAAATTATTACCCGTTTACAGTATTATTTCGGAAAAAAAGTAGCCGTTTTTCATTCGAAATATTCTATGAATGAACGTGTAGAAGTATGGACGAATGTGTTAGAAAGTAAACCCAAAGCACAAATTGTATTAGGAGCAAGATCGTCTATTTTTTTACCGTTTTCTAAACTCGGTCTTATTATTGTTGATGAAGAGCACGAAGCTTCATACAAACAATTTGAGCCTTCGCCAAGATACAACGCTCGTGATGCTGCTGTGGTGTTATCTCATATTCATAAAGCAAAAGTATTATTAGGTTCTGCAACTCCATCTATAGAAAGTAGGTTTAATGCAAATCAACAAAAATACGGATATGTTACATTAAACAGACGTTTTGGAAATGTACAAATGCCTAAAATAGAGCTGATTGATATCAAAGAAAAGCATCGAAAAAAATTGATGAAAGGTCATTTTTCTGATACCCTGTTACAATTAATTACTGATGCGTTAAACGAAAAAGAACAAATCATTTTATTTCAAAACAGACGTGGCTTTTCGCCCGTTGTAGAGTGTAGCACTTGCGGTGCATCGCCACAATGCCCAAATTGCGATGTAAGTTTAACATACCATAAGTTTAGAAGAGAATTACGGTGTCATTATTGTCATTATCAACGTTCTATGCCAACAAATTGTGGCGCTTGTGGTAATGCAACTTTAAACACCAAAGGTTTTGGAACAGAACAAATTGAACTAGAATTGAGAGATTTATTTCCCGATCATAAAATTGGGCGAATGGATTTAGATACCACTCGCGGAAAATATGGCTATCAAAAACTTATTGGTGCATTTGAAGCCAAAGAAATTGATATTTTAGTAGGCACACAAATGTTATCAAAAGGATTGGATTTTGAAAATGTATCATTAGTAGGAATTTTAAATGCTGATGCGATGTTAAATTTTCCAGATTTTAGAGCTCATGAACGTAGTTTTCAGTTGATGGTACAAGTATCGGGTAGAGCAGGACGTAGTAAAAAACAAGGGCGTGTTGCCATACAAACATTTAATCCGTATCATCAAATATTACAACAAGTGTCTAGCAATAATTATACAGAAATGTACAAAGAGCAATTGCAAGATCGTTGGCAATATCATTATCCGCCGTATTACAGATTGGTAAAAATTACCTTAAAACACAAAGATATTTTAAAAGTAGAAAACGGCATCCTTTGGTTATCAAAAGCGTATCAAAACATATTTAAAGAACATGTTTTAGGCCCTACTGCTCCTGCAGTTTCTCGTGTTCGAAATCAATATATTAAAAACTTGGTAATTAAAATTCCGCCCAAACAATCGCTAGTAAAAACAAAAGAACAGATTACAAAAGTTAAAAACGCTTTTCAATCGATTGCAGATTTTAGACCCATCCGATTTATTGTTGATGTAGATGCTTATTGATCCACTAAATATTTTATCGAATATTTTCTTCGGAAGGAATTTACATCTAAAATTAATTGATAGAAGCTTCTCTTTTTGGTAAACAGTGTATTAAATCTTTAGTTGCAG
>CAMZMA010000226.1 GCA_947311815.1 uncultured Flavobacteriaceae bacterium | reverse complement strand
CAAGACATTAGACAGATTGTAGTAAAAGTTTTTTGTACAGCGTTAGACTTTATACTTTGGATTTAGTTTATAATATCTGTAGTCATTCTAATAATAATATAAATCAATAAATTTTCTTGATATACTTTTATTTTCTTTCAATATATTTGATATTTTTTCTTCATTTATACAATTTCTATTAATTGTAATATTTCTTAAAAAGTCAAGGTTATTTATCAATTTTATAAATTGACTTTCATTACACTTACAAGTTAAGTCTGTAAGGCCTAATTTACATAATGCAATAATAATGTCATCATCAAGTTCTACTCCTTTTAAACTTAATATTTTAAGATTCGATATTGTATCTATAGATTTCATATCTTTAATATTAGTATAGTCTAATTTTAAATTAGAGATGTTTTTATTATCAATCATTGGTTTTAATGATTCTATATTTGTATATGATAAACCTAATTCTTTTAACTTAACAAAATCATTAATTATTTCAATATCTCTTAAATTCTCATTATTTGATAACTCTAATTTTTCAAGTGCATATAAATTTTCAATTGGTTTTATATCTGTTATTTTTGTATTTTTAATGGTTAATTCTTTTAGGTGTATAAAATTTCTTATCAATTCTAGATTTTCAATTCCTTCTTCATTAATTACGAATCTTTTAAAGACAAATAAGGCCTTAACGTTACGGTTATGTATATCAATTTTATCAATATCTTTATTAATAAACTTATCAAACACTCTTCGCCAAGCCGTAGATTTTTTCAATAGTTTTACCCAGTCATCAGGAGGTTCTGGTGTGCATAACTCATCTAATTTTTTATTTACGTTTATACAATCCAGTAAACTCAACCATTTTAAATTCAATTTATTATGATAACTTTTGAAAGAATTTTTCATATCCTCATTAAATGAGTTCACAATAATACTAGTTGGAATTATTAATGTTGTTTCATTAGCATAATCTTTATATCCATGAATTATAGCGCAAACTGTATTAGTCTTTTTATCAAATATAGCAGAACCACTATTTCCTTTTATAATAGGCTTGGATGCAATACCTACTTTTAGAAATTTATCACCTATGTGTTCAGCATATTTAATATCAATGTTAAATTCCTCTATTATGTTTGTTTGTAATTTCCCTGCATAGATGACAAGTTCTCCTTTTTCTGGAAACTCTCTAGAAAGAAAGGCGCAATCATGTTCATCTGAAATTTTTTCAATATCATCTAGTTTTACTTTTAATATAGCAAAATCTTTTTCTTGATCATATTTTACTACATTTGCTGTAAAATTACAATTTTCATTATTAACACAACTACAATTTACTTCTTCATTAATTCTTCCCTCAACAAGATGATAATTTGTTATTAAATATTCTTTTGAAATAAATAAACCATTTCCAATATCGTTACCATTACTACCTTTAATAAATACTATTGAATTCTGTAGTAATTGTTCTATTTTTTCTGTTCTATGTCCCATTCTAAAATTACCTTCATACTTGCCTCTCCTTTAAGGTTTGTAATAATATTAAGTATACCATCTGTACCTAAAACAATTTTTGTATAAAACTCAATTTTTGCTTTTTCTGGTTTATTTTCCATTTTTTCAATTGTATTATGAAGTTGTTTAGCAAAAAAATAGGCAGGTGCTAATATAACATCAGTAGTTAATTCAATAACTTTTGCTGATGTATTCTTCATTTTTTTAGTATCTTTTTTACTAGCAGGTATGTTTTCTTGTATTCTTTCAGAAAAATTATCTGTTTCTTCAACATCTTCTACTTCAATATATACAGTAATATCACTTCCTTTAATTTTAATTGGTTGAATTTTTTTCATATCTATTTATTTTAAAAATTTGTTATCAAAATCATATTTTAAAACATTTATTAAGCTGGTATTATCCAACATTAATATTGTCCCTACACCAAAATTATCTTTATCATCTTTTGCATTTATTCTCTTTTTTTCTTCTTCTGAAAGTTTAGTTACATATTCAGAACTTTGTTCTATTTTAGAATAATTAATATATTCATTATTAAAGTTGGCTGTCATTTTTTTCAATATCTTTTCTTTATGTTTTTTTTCTTCACCATTATGCATAAAATTAATAATTGACATTTCTCTATAGATTTTATTAATAGTCTTTATCATATTTTCTTTGTCTGTTTCAAGTAAATCTATCAGTGCTTTAAAATAATCATTTTTATTATATTTTGCTTTTTTTAATATTAGCAAAAATGCCTCATGTAGAAGATTTTGCCTAGTGTTTTTTATTAGATATGTTTCATTTTCTGCTGAATTTAATGCGACATTTAATATTCCATTACTAAATCTTTTTCTAGTATTTAAAGGATTGTAAATAACGTCTTCTTTTGTAGTTATTGTTATATAATATTGAGAACGAACAAGATGACTTAATATAGGCAACCATTTGTATTTATTAACATCATCTAAATCTATTTTTATATTTTTCTTTCTATAGAATTCATTATATAATTCAAAAACATTATTTGTATTTTCTCTAAAACGATTATTCATAAAATTATCAAATGCAGAATATAACCCATAAGGTTTAGGATTTCCTCCTATATTTTTCCAATAATGTTTAAAACTTTCATCTAAATACATATTAATTTCATCTTCCATGAATTTTTCAATTTCAACATCAGTAAAGATCTTATTAAATGATTTGCCATAATCCAAAATGTATTCCTTAATGTCTTTTCTTGCTTCCTGTAATATAGTTTCATCTTCTATTTTTTTATCATATTGAAGAGGTGATAATTTTTTATTCAAAGTTTCATTTAAATTTTTTATATCCTCATCCTCTAGAAAAACATCATTTCTACCAGATTCAATATAATTTATTTCATCTCCAACAATTGCCGCATGAGTCATAACTAATATATTATCAATAACGGACTTTTTATTGGTTACCTCTCTTTTTTCATTATTAAGAAATTTTGCAACTTCTTTAAAAGTTGAATTATCTACAAGTTGATTTGCAACATTTTTTTTTGTAACATTTTTTTCTGACATAATATTTATATTTAATAAGTTAACAACTCAATAATTTCTTTAATACCTTTTTCCATTATTTTTTGTGAAAGAGAAGGTTTTATTATATCTTTTTTAATAATAGATTCACTCGCCATTTCATGAGTATATGGTAGATGTACAAATATTGATTTTGTGTTTTTTATTTTACTCCATTCTTGTATTAAATAGTAAATATAATTACAACTATATATACCTGCATGATAAGATACAGTTGCAGGAATATCATGGTCATTTAAATGCTCAACTAATTTAGTTAAATTTAAATTATTTATAAATGCATCTTTTCCGTTTTTATTTATATGCACCAGATTACCTTTATTTACATGATCATAAGATAGATTTAATGCTATTTTTTCAAGTTTTAAGGTGAAAATTTTGGAATCTAAACCTAAACTAACTATAATATCTGGCTCATAATTATTTAATACTTCTATCAATTTAGATTGTATTTCATTAAAATTATTACTTAAAACAATTTTTTTTACTTCAATGTTAGCAATTTTAGGTATGTAATCACTTTCTAAAATAATTTTAGATGGATTATTATCATGTTTTCCAAATGGCTCAAAGCCAGTGATAAGTATCTTTTTCATTACAACCAATTTTTAAAAATTTCATTAGGTAATTTATCAAAAAGTCTTACTTTATTATAATTTTGTTTATTATAATTAATTTTATTGAAAATTTTATTTTCAAAGTTAATAATTTTCTTCTTTAAATTAATTTCCTGTATATCATCATTAATATTATCTCTTTTAAAAGAACTAATTAATTTGAGAAGTTCAATATATTCTAATAACAAATCATCTTTTTTCTTTAATTCTAGTACTTTATCAATAAACATTTTTTTATTCCAATTTGTCTTTTCTAAAATATAAATAAGAACTAAAAAAAGACTATTACCTCTAATATTCCCATCAAGTATGTATATATCTTCTCTAGGATCATCTTTTATAAGTTCATTAATTATTAAGCCTCTTGTTGCTAATGGTGAATATAATGTTTTAGTTATTCTTGCTAAATTAATGTAATATTCAGCACGTATAAGATTACTTAAAAAACTTAATAAATACCATTCAGAAATAAGATTAGCTTTATCTTTATCTGAAACTTTTTCTTTAATAAATTGCACAATCATTTCATGAATGCTTGGTTTATTAGACTTCTTCGTAAAAATAAAAGAAAAACTATTTTTAAAAGAGGAATATAGATGTTTTGCCTCTTCACTATTTCCATCTTCAAAACCAATATTATTCCAATAGTGATTTAATCCTTCTGGCAATAAATAAGTGCTAATTTCATCATTAACCAACGTAACAAAATCTACTTTTTGAGAAATTTTTTTCATTACAGATTCAATTACACCAGATTCTATTTCAATTTTTATTTTATTTCTTACAAATTTTAATAAATTATCTTCTTTTTCCCAATTCCATCTAATTGGTTTTATTATATTCTTATCTAACAAATATTCTATACCTTCATTATTTCTATTAATCTTAAGGTCTGAGTTGTTTATTTCATTTCCGATAAGTAACGCATGTAAAAACGTCAAAATATTTTCTGTTTTTCTTTCTATAATTTCTTTGTTTGAGCTATCATAACTCTTTATGTCTGCTAAAATTTCACCTACTTCTAATAAGGTTGAGTTATCTATTAATTGATTCATCTGTTTAGTTTTTATAGTTTGAAACTATAATATACCCACAATTTCATCTAAGTAATTGCCTAATATATTATATTGTAAAATTAGTCTATTTTTTTTATTAATACAAAGATTATCAATAAAAAAGACAAATACCTAATCAACCTAAAATACTCCACCTAAAATTAATTCTTCATTATTCAATTTTCACTCTAATACCTTCACTATGACTAGAAAATTCTGGTGTATACATAGATTGGATTGTGGTAATGCCATTTGAAAAATCTCCTTTATTATTTACTCGTAAATCGTATTCAAATACATAAATACCTTTTGGCAAGTAGTCTATAAAAAAGTTTG
>CAMZMA010000225.1 GCA_947311815.1 uncultured Flavobacteriaceae bacterium | reverse complement strand
GGATTTAAATCCTAATAAGTCTTTTTATTACTGTTTGTTATATAATAATTAAAATTAAGTCTTTTTGTCCTAGGTCTAATAGTAAAGCGGTCTTAAATCTTTTATGGGATTAAATCATTTTAATAAAACCGATAGTTCACTCCAAACACCAAATTTCTTTTCGGCATTAAAACGTTCGTTTTTTCGCTATAAACGGTATTGGTTACATTGTTAAGTAGTAAAAAATACTGAATGTTTTTATGTTCTAAATTAACTCTAGCATCTAATAAATGATAAGATTGTGTGGGCCTTTCAACAAATCGGTATGAAAAACTAGGTTTTAATATATTTAAAATAGAAAATTGTGCACCTAAAGAAAGTTGATGCTTTATTGCACTATTTAATAAATAACGAGAAGCAAAAACTGTTACATTCGGGTAATTTTCATCAATAAAAGTATATCCTAAAGTAATATTTTGAGTATTTCCTTGTACTTTAAAAGAATAATCAGATGTTATTTCAAATCCTTTTGTAATGGTATTTCTTAAATTTTTTGCTTCAAAAAGTGTGCTTGCGCTAGTTTCTTTTACGTAGTCAATCAAATCGGTTGCGTTTCTATAAAAAATTGCCGAATTAATACTGAAATTTTCTTTTCTGTAGCTAATTCCTATTTCTTCTGCCAACGCTTTTTCTGGTTGTAAAGAACTGTTACCAGATAAGAAATTCGGGATGTTAATATACAATTCCGTATAAGTTGGTACACGGTAAGAATATCCTATATTTCCGTAAATTTTAAAATATTGATTAATACTGTATCCAATATCAATACCAGGAAATGCGTTAAAGTTAAAATCAGAAAAATAATTTAACGAAACACCAGGAGTAATATCTAACGTATTGTTTAACAACTGAAAACGATGTTCTACAAAAGCCGTTGCCATTGTTCTATTTTGGTCGCCTAAATTATTGCTTCTCAAAGTAATTGCAGCAATATCTACACCAAAACCTGTTATACCAAGAGTAGAAGTGTATGACGTGTTTATTTGCGCTCCTATTTTATTAGAAATATTAAAATTTCTAGAAAAACTAGGGTTTTCTCGTTTTAACAAGAACATGTCTTGGTTACGTTTCCAATAGATATTAGGTTTTACAACCCAATTATTGGTCGTTATTTTGGTAGAAATGCCTACAATACTTGTTTGGGTTTCTTCATATTCATTAAAAGCGGGCGTATTTGTGTAAAAGTTATTTGCTCCAAATTTTCGTTCTCCAAAAGAAGCTAACACATTTATAGGATTCTTGTTGGTAGCAAAACTACTCTTTAAAAAATAATTCTGATTTTTAAAATCGGTATTATCAATATAACCATCGCTTGTATTTCTAGAAATATGGATTTGATGCGAACTTTTATTCATTTTTGCTGCAGCTGTAATTCCGTAAAACAATCTGCTGTAAGAACCTGAATTAACATTTAAAGTTAAATGCTTTTTTATATTGGTTTTAGTAACAATATTAATAGCTCCAGAAAAAGCATTTTGCCCAAAAACACGTGCTGCAGGACCTTTTACAATTTCAATCCGTTCTATGTTTTCAATCGGAATCATAACATTCATTGTATGATGTCCTGTTTGCAGATCTTCAACTTTAATTCCGTCAATTAATATCAAAGTCTGGTTAAAGTGACCGCCTCTGATATAAATATCAGATTGCATTCCGTCAATACCACGTCTTCTAATATCAATACCTGCTACGTTTTGCAATAAGTCCGTAATATTTGTGGCGGTACTTTTAGCAATTTTTTTTGCGGTAATAATCTGAATGGTTCTCGAGTTTTTAGAGAAAGGAAGATCAATTCTCTCAGAAGTAATAACAATTTCGTCTAAAACTTCTTCTTTTTTTTCTTGTGAAAAAGATTGTTGTAGTGCAACAATAAAAAACAATACAATTAACTTATAATTACTCATGCCTAATAATTTTAAGTAGGCAAATGTATGCTATAAATTAATTATAAAACATTTTTTTTTTTTATTCCTTAAAGTATTCCTCAAAAGTACCATCTTTATAGAAAACGACAATTCGTTGTATTTTTTTAGATGTATTTGTTTGAGTTTGGTCTGGTGTTAATGAAGGAGTTGAAGTTGGAGTAGGAGTTTGAGTATTTGTAGTTTCTCTCTTCGGATAGGTACCTTTTCCATTTAATAACCAATAGATGTCTACATCGGTAAATTTAGAAGTTATCTTTAGGATAAAATCCAAGCTTGGTTTATTTCTGCCAGATAAAATATGTGAAATACTAGAACGTTGCACTCCAATAATATCTGCAAAACTTGATGCGGTTATTTGGTGTGTTAGCATAATTTTTTTAAGCCTGTTTATAAAATCTATACTGTTTATCATTGTAATTAGTTAATAGGGTTACAAATGTAATTTTTTTATATTTACTAAACAAATTTACAATGTTAAATAAATTTACTCAAATAAAATCGATTAAACTAAAACTTTAAACAATAAGTCATAACTATTTGATAATAAGTTGTTTTGCGCTTTTGTATAAATCTATCTTATAGGTTGAATAATGGTCTTGTAAAAAGACTTGAAGTGGTGCTGAGAAAATGATTTATTTATTAACTTATGTAAACACCCGTAATGTTTACAAATGTAATAATTTCCTGAAATTACATTTGTAACCTTATAATAGATTAGTGAAATGAAATTCTTATTTTTGTATCAATAATAAAGGATAAAACAATTTCATTTTGATTAATATACCTCACATAGAAAACAAATACAAACATTATAAAGAAGATACTCTTTTTGGTAGATGGATTGTTTTTTCTGATATTTTGCCATTGCTAAAGATTCATAATACACAACAAATAGGTGTTTCTGAAAATAACACACCTATTTATGGTGTAAAATTCGGAACAGGAAAAATAAAAATTCTTATTTGGAGTCAAATGCATGGAAATGAAAGTACTGGTACAAAAGCACTTTTTGATCTTTTTAACGCTTTAAAAGACACTCAAAACCCTATAATTACTACAATTTTAAAAGAATGTACGTTGTATTGCATTCCTATGCTAAATCCAGATGGAGCATTGGCTTACACAAGAGTGAACGCAAACAATATCGATTTAAATAGAGATGCTGTTGCTAAAAAAGCAACTGAAAGCAGGTTGCTTCGCAGTGTTTTAGATACTTTTAATCCACAATTTTGTTTTAACCTTCATGATCAAAGAACAATTTTTGGAGTAGAAGGCACTAAAAATCCTGCAACCATTTCATTTTTAGCACCTTCAGAAGAAGAAACTCGAGCAATTACAAATGGCAGAAAACAAACTATGGATGTTATTGTGGCTATGAATAATTTGTTGCAAAAAATCATTCCAAACCAAGTAGGGCGTTATACAGATGAATTTTATCCAACAGCTACAGGAGATAATTTTCAAAAATTAGGATACAACACTATTTTAATTGAAGCAGGACATTATAAAGACGATTATGACCGAGAAGAAGTACGGAAATTCAATTTTTACGCACTCTTGCAGGGTATTTATCACATAGCAACTGTCAAAAACTTTAATAATTACCAACCTTATTTTGAAATCCCGAACAATGTCAAGAATTTTTATGATGTCATTTATGTAAATAATCAATCAGAGAAAGAAATCGCTTATCAATATGAAAACAAGGTGATTAATGGGGAGTTTAAATCTGTTTTGAAAAAGCAAAATGAAAAAAATCTATCTTTCTATTTTGGACATGCATATGTTCTGAAAAAAAAATAAATTCATTAAATTTTCTTTGCTTTTTCTGCTATTTTGTTAAATAAAAGTCATAATTTCGCACTGTTTATTGAATAAAACATAAGTTATGAAAAAGTATATGTTAGATGAAATTGATCATCAAATTTTAGATATTTTAATAGAAAATGCAAGAACTCCTTTTACAGATATTGCAAAAAAATTATTAGTTTCTGCAGGAACCATACATGTTCGTGTAAAAAAAATGGAAGATGAAGGCGTAATTCAGGGCTCTACACTAACCATTAACTATGAAAAAATGGGCTATTCATTTATAGCGCATGTGGGTATTTATCTTGAAAAAACATCAACAACAAAACAAGTAATTGAAGCTTTAAGAGAAATTCCTAATGTTACCGTAGCAGATGTTATTGCGGGTAAGTACAATATTTTTTGTAAAGTAAGAGCAAAAGGGACTGTTGATGCTAAAGAAGTTATTTATAAAATTGATGAAATTGCAGGCGTAAGCAGAACCGAAACCATGATTGCGCTTGAAGAAAGTATCAATGATAAAAAACGATTGATGCACGCTATTTTTAAAGAATTGTAAGAAACTATTATAAAAAACACAAAACCTTATCATATTGATAAGGTTTTTTTTATGTTTGTAATACTAATAAACAATAAATTAATTAATGTCTCAACACATTAGCTATCCAGCAACTACTTTGTCAAAAAAAACATTGATAAAGTTATACAAATCAATGTTAAAACCTCGATTAATCGAAGAAAAAATGTTGATTCTTTTACGTCAAGGTAAAATTTCTAAATGGTTTAGCGGCATTGGTCAAGAAGCTATTTCTGTAGGTGTTACTTCTGCATTAACCAAAGAAGAGTACATACTACCGATGCACCGTAATTTAGGTGTTTTTACAACTAGAGAAATTCCGTTATATCGCCTTTTTTCTCAATGGCAAGGAAAAGCCAACGGATTTACAAAAGGAAGAGATCGAAGTTTTCATTTTGGTACACAAGAGTACAGTATTATTGGGATGATTTCTCATTTAGGGCCTCAATTCGGAATTGCTGATGGAATTGCACTCGCCAATAAATTAAAAGGCAACAAACACGTTTGCGCTGTTTTTACAGGTGATGGAGGTACAAGCGAAGGTGATTTTCATGAAGCATTAAACGTTGCTTCTGTATGGAATTTACCCGTTTTATTCTGTGTAGAAAATAATGGCTATGGATTATCAACTCCAATTTCAGAACAATTTAATTGTGAGCATATTGCTGATAAAGGTGTTGGCTACGGAATGGAAAGTCACATTATTGATGGAAATAATATTTTAGAAGTTTTTACTAAAATGACCGAATTAGCAGAAAGTGTTCGTGAAAATCCACGACCCATTTTAATTGAATTTAAAACCTTTAGAATGCGAGGGCATGAAGAGGCGAGTGGTACAAAATATGTACCTAAAGAATTGATGCAACAATGGGCAGCAAAAGATCCTTTAGAGAATTATCAAGCGTTTTTAGAATCCGAAGGCATTCTTACCGAAAAAGAAGTTGTTGCCTTTAAAAAAGAGATTGTTCATGAAATTAATGAACATTTAAAAATGGCATATGATGAAGATCCTATTATTTCTTCAGTTCAAAATGAATTAAAAGATGTATATAAAGAATCTGTTTTTGAAGATATAAAACCATCTGCCGAAACAAAAAAAATTCGTTTGATTGATGCTATTTCTGATGGATTAAAGCAATCGATGGAAAAGCACCCAGATTTAATAATCATGGGACAAGATATTGCCGAATATGGCGGTGTTTTTAAAATTACAGATGGTTTTGTAGAAAAATTCGGAAAAGAGCGGGTAAGAAATACACCAATTTGCGAGAGTGCTATTGTTTCTGCTGCGTATGGTTTATCGGTAAACGGAATAAAAGCAGTTATGGAAATGCAATTTTCTGATTTTGCCTCTACAGGTTTTAATCCGATTGTGAATTTAGTAGCAAAATCTCATTACAGATGGTCTCAAAATGCCGATGTCGTTATAAGAATGCCTTGTGGTGCTGGTGTTGGCGCAGGCCCTTTTCATAGTCAAACCAACGAAGCTTGGTTTACCAAAACACCAGGTTTAAAAGTGGTATATCCTGCATTTCCTGCCGATGCAAAAGGCTTATTAGCGACCGCAATTAACGACCCAAATCCTGTTATTTTCTTCGAACACAAAGCGTTGTATCGCTCAGTATATCAAGAAGTTCCTAATAATTATTATACCATTCCGTTAGGAAAAGCCGCAGTTTTATCCGAAGGAACAGATGTAACTATTATTAGTTACGGAGCAGGAGTGCATTGGGCGTTAGAAACGATACAGAACAATCCAACGATCAAAGCAGATATCATTGATTTACGTACGTTACAACCTTTAGATACCGAAACAATTTATCAATCTGTTAAAAAAACAGGAAAAGCAATTATTTTGCAAGAAGATACGCAGTTTGGTGGAATAGCGAGTGATATTTCGGCATTAATTACAGAAAATTGCTTTGAACAATTAGATGCACCTGTAAAACGTGTGGCAAGTATAGAAACTCCCATTCCGTTTTTACCTACTTTAGAAAAACAATATTTAGCTAAAAATCAGTTTGAAACCGATTTATTAGCTCTTTTAAATTATTAAAATGATTTTTGATACTATAAAAAATAGACGTTCAATTTTTCCTCCTCAATTTAATGAAGAAAAGGTAACGAAAGAAGAAATTACACAATTATTAGAAGCTGCCAATTGGGCGCCTAGTCATTTTAAAACAGAACCTTGGCGATTTAAAATTATTCATTCCGATGAAAGCAAAGAGCAATTCAGTACTTTTATTTCAGAAACGTACAAAGAAAAAGCTCCGAAGTTTTCTGAAATGAAATTCAAAAAATTAAAAGGAATGCCTTTAAAATCTGGTGCTATTATTGCTATTTGCATGCAAAGAGATGAAAAATTAAGAGCACCCGAATGGGAAGAAATTGCTGCCGTTGCCATGGCAGTTCAAAATTTATGGCTACAAGTAACCGAAATGAAATTAGGTGGTTTTTGGAGTTCTCCTACCATCATTATCAAAGAAATGCATCGTTTTTTTAATTTAAATAATGGAGAAACCTGTTTGGGCTTCTTTTATTTAGGAAAACACGATGAAGTTTCTGTATCCGCAGAAAGAGGAAATATTGAAGAAAAAACTACTTGGTTATAAACCTAAAACTACACTTATGAACAAACAACTTATTTTTAAAAAACGTCCTGTTGGTATGCCAGCATCAGATACTTGGTCTTTAGAATCAAACTCAATACCTGACTTAAAAGATGGAGAAGTATTAATTCAACATCATTATATATCTTTAGATCCCGCCATGAGAGGATGGATGAATGATAAAAAATCATACATACCACCCATTGCTATTAATGATGTAATGCGCTCAGGCTCTATTGGTAAAGTTGTAAAAGTAAATAATCATCCGACCTATAAAGTAGGAGATTGTTTAACAGGTTGGGGAGGCGTACAACAATATGTGGCTACCAACGGAGATAATTGGTATAAAGTTGATGACACATTAGCTCCGATGCCAATGTATATTGCCACCTTAGGAATGCCGGGAATGACCGCTTATTTCGGAATTTTAGAAGTTGGTAAAATAAAAGAAGGAGATATTGTTCTGGTTTCAGGAGCAGCAGGAGCAGTAGGTAGTGTTGTTGGTCAAATTGCTAAAATTAAAGGATGTACCGTTATCGGAATTGCAGGAGGAAAAGAAAAATGTGATTATCTTATCAACGATTTAGGTTTTGATGCTGCGATTGATTATAAATCAGAAAATATTTATTCGGCTTTAAAAGAAAAATGTCCAAAAGGGGTTGATGTTTTTTTTGATAATGTTGGTGGCGAAATTTTAAATGCAGCGTTATTAAAATTAAGAATGCACGCTAGAGTAGTTATTTGTGGCGCTATCTCTCAATATAACAATACCGAAAAAGTTCAAGGACCAAGTAATTACATGTCTTTATTGGTAAATAGAGCTACTATGCAAGGTATGGTTGTAATGGATTATGCCAAAGATTACGGAACAGCAGCACAAGAAATGGGCATGTGGATGCAACAAGGAAAATTAAAATCTACCTTAGCTATGTACAACGGAATAGAAAATTTTCACGAAACTTTTACACGTCTTTTTACGGGCGATAAAAAAGGAAAATTAGTGTTAAAAGTGATTGAATAAACCTATAATGAGCACAAAATTTACTGCTAAATTTAAAAACAATGTATCTTTTAAAACCGTTGGTTTTATTTTAGCTCCTATTATTTTTACTTTGCTGTGGAATGCCAATTTAGACCCCACAAATCCGTTAGTTTCAAAAATGGCAGCAATAGCTTCATTAATGGCTATTTTTTGGGCAACAGAAGCGATTCCTTTAGCCGCAACTTCTTTACTGCCTATTGTGTTATTTCCAGTTATGGGAATAATGAAAAACGGTAACAGTATTGCCAATGTATATTTTAATAATATCATTTTTTTATTTATTGGAGGCTTTATTATTGCACTAGCAATGGAACGCTGGAATTTACACAAAAGAATCGCCTTATTTATCATAAATAAAACAGGGAAAAGTCCGTCGCAAATGATTTTTGGATTTATGTTAGGAACTTTGTTCTTATCTATGTGGATATCAAACACAGCAACTACAGTAATGATGCTTCCTGTAGCCATGGCTATTATTATTAAAATGGAGGATAGTTTTGGAGTAAAAAAAACATATAAATTTTCCATTAGTTTATTATTAGGAATTGCTTACGCAGCTTCTATAGGTGGTGCCGCAACATTGGTAGGAACGCCTCCTAATTTAGTTTTTGTAAAATTATTTAAAGACCTTTTTCCGAATGCTCCAGAAATTTCTTTTGCAAAATGGATGTTGGCAACTCTGCCAATTGTGATTATCATGCTATTATTTATATGGTTTTTGTTAACAAAAATTTTATACAAAACTTCTAAAAATTTAAAAATTGATAGGAGCATTGTTCAAAAAGAATACAAAGCACTTGGTAAACTTTCGTACGAAGAAAAAACCGTAGCTATTATTTTTGTAATTACGGCTGTTTTATGGATTACTAGAGTAGATATTAATTTCGGTAATTTTAAAATTCCTGGTTGGAGAAATCTTTTTAGCAACCCTAAGAGTATGAATGATGGAGTTACAGCTATTTTTATGGCATTGTTGTTATTTTTAATTCCAGTTAAAAACAAAAAAAGCAATTATAAAACGATTGTTGATGCAAGTGTTTTTAAAGATTTACCATGGTCTGTGATCCTCTTATTTGGTGGCGGATTTGCATTGGCAAAAGGATTTCAAGTTTCTGGTTTATCGGAGTATATAGGAACTCATCTTTCTAGTTTAGAAGGAACGTCTCCGTTATCAACCATTTTAGGAATCAGTTCTGTGATGACATTTACTACAGAATTCACCTCAAATACAGCAACAACTCAAATGATTATTCCTGTTTTGGCTTCGGTTGCTGTTGCTATGAAAACAAATCCGTTAATATTAATTATTCCTGCAACTTTATCGGCTTCTTTTGCTTTTATGATGCCTGTTGCTACACCACCCAATGCAGTTGTTTTTGGTAGTGGAAGAATTAAAATGATTGAAATGATTAAAGCAGGTTTTATTATAAATATAATCGGAATTTTAGTAATTACGTTTGTTTTTTACTTTTTAGGGATGACATTGTTTGCTGTAGATCCTTCTGTTTTTCCTGAATGGGCGAAGAATTAACGTTTAATTTCTAAAAATAAAACGTTTTCATCTTTCTTTAATAATTTACATAATCAACAATTTCTAAACCATAACCAATCATACCAACACGCTTACTTTGTTGTCTGTTGGTAAGTAATTTTAGTTTGCTAATTTTTAAATCGTGTAAAATTTGTGCTCCAATACCAAAATCTTTATTATCCATTTCTATTCTTGGAGCTTTGTATTTTCCTAGTTGTTGGTTTTCTTTTAAAAGATGTAGTCTTTTTAATAAATTTAAAGATTCGCTTTGTTGATTGATAAAAATAACCGCTCCAACACCTTCTTTATTGATAACCGTAAACATTTTATCTAATTTTTTATCGGCATCATTGGTCAGAGTACCTAAAATATCATTGTTTACTAGGGTCGAATTTATCCGTGTTAAAACAGCGTCATTTTTTGACCAATTTCCTTTGGTTAACGCAATATGAACTTGATTGTTAGTAGTTTGTTGGTAAGCTCTGAGTCTAAATTGACCAAATTTTGTTTCAATAGTAAAATCTTCTTTCTTTTCAATTAAAGAATCATGCTCCATTCGGTAAGCTACTAAATCTTCAATAGAAACAATTTTAATGTCAAATTTTTTAGCCACTTCCATTAATTGAGGTAATCGTGCCATGGTACCATCTTCGTTCATAATTTCTACAATAACACCTGCGGGTTGTAAGCCTGCTAAACGTGCAAAATCTATGGCAGCTTCTGTATGACCTGTTCTACGTAAAACACCACCTTCTTTGGCTTTTAACGGGAAAATATGACCAGGTCTTGCCAAATCAAAAGGTTTGGTGTCGTTATTAATTAAAGCGCTAATCGTTTCGGCTCTGTCAGAGGCAGAAATTCCTGTGGTAACATTTCCGCCACGTAAATCTACCGAAACGGTAAAAGCCGTTTCCATTGGGTCTGTATTGTTGCTTACCATCATGACTAAATCGAGCTCTTTACACCTGTTTTCGGTAAGAGGTGCACAGATTAATCCGCGTCCGTGAGTTGCCATAAAGTTGATGATTTCTGGCGATGCTTTTTCTGCGGCAGCAATAAAATCGCCTTCATTTTCGCGATTTTCATCATCAACAACAATGATTATTTTTCCATTTTTAATGTCTTCAATGGCATCTGCAATGGTATCTAATTGTATTCCTTTTTTAGTAAGTTGTGGTGTCATAATTTGGTTGTCTTTTTTGACAATAATTTTTTTAAAAAGTTTGTGATGGGCGCAAAAAACGAATTAATGTCAAACAAGCCCATGTCTTTTGTTGCTCTTCTAGTTAATAGTAGTGCTATAGGTATCATAATCATAGCGGCAATCCATGATCCTGTAATTGCAGAAACCGAACTTTCTTCAGCTAAATTTCTGCCAAAAGTATTTCCGAAGTAGTAAAAAACATAGATAAATATGGCCAAAACCATGGGCAAACCAAAGCCTCCTTTTCTAATGATTGATCCTAGTGGAGCGCCAATAAAAAAGAGAATTAAACAAGACAATGAAAACGCAAATCTATTATAGTATTCAATATCATATAAATTGAGTTTTTTACGCCTCCATTTTAACGATGTTTTGTTTGATTCTAAATTATTGATGCTTCTTTTTACTTTGTTAATGGATGCCGTTAAAATTTGAACTTTATTCTTTAAAGTAAAATTTTCTAAGATATTTTTATCAATATTTT